>NZ_OY782507.1:4432500-4625566 GCF_963677725.1 uncultured Cohaesibacter sp. | reverse complement strand
TGTAGGTACCATGACCACAGGAAAAAGACGAAAGGATGGCCAGATGAGCGATACCAAAGCAGCACTTCAGGAAGGGGTTCCTGCTCCCGATTTTACGTTACCTGTCAATGGTGGCTCCGACGTCACACTGAGCGCCAAGAAGGGTAAGCCGGTGATTGTCTATTTCTACCCAAAGGACAACACGCCGGGTTGCACCATTGAAGCCAAGGATTTCTCGGAACTGGCAGACAAATTTGGCGAACTTGGGGTCGAGATCATCGGCATCTCCCCTGACAGCGTCAAGAAACATGACAATTTCGTCGCCAAACACGACCTAAAAGTCACCCTTGCTGCCGATACAGACCTGGAGGTCTGCCAAGCCTATGGGGTTTGGGTGGAGAAAAAGATGTATGGCAAAACCTATATGGGCGTCGAACGGTCGACCTTTCTCATTGATGCCGAGGGTTCGATCGCCAAAATCTGGTCCAAGGTCAAGGTCAAAAGCCATGCACAAGAAGTGTTGGAAGCCACTAAGGCATTGATGGCGTGATTTTTCACCCAGCGCCTGCTTGAAAGGCAGGCGCGCCAACCCTTTTGCCTTGTCAAAAGCAAATGCAACAATCCCATATATTTAGCGCTCCACACCACATCGTCATTAACCATTTAGAAACCGCTAACTTACGGTTTCTAAACGAATTTGAGTCGCGGCGCTGGCTTTGGAAATCGCAACCAGTAACGGAATATTAACCATACTCGAAGCCTAATGGAGAAGGCTGTCTGGCTGTTTGAATGAGCCAAATAACGAGTATGGATGCAAATGCTTTCCCAGAGTAACCGTAGAGAATTTGGTCGACGCACCGAACCCCACCGGATAATCATTGCCCATGGCGATGTTGTGCAGGACTTTACGATCCGCCCATGGGTGATGAGCGGCGTCATTTTTGTCGGCCTCGTTTTCAGCTGCCTGTATCTGTCGGCGACCGCCTATCTGGTCTTTCGCGATGAAATCATTAGTTTTTCCCGTTCGGAACTGGCTCTGGCACAAAATGCTTATGAGGACCGGATCGCCCAACTCCGCGCGCAGCTTGACCGGGTTGCCAGCCGCCAGATGATCGATCAGCAGGTCATGGAGACCCACGTCCAGAACCTAATGCGCAAGCAAGCGGATTTCGAGGCCTATTCCTCTGTGCTGGAACCGATTCTCAACAGGGCCCGCAAGGCAGGCATGACGATTCGATCTGACCTCAGCGTTCCCTTGCCCAAAACCGCACCCTGGCGCGACAAACAGACAAACAAGGAAGCAAAAGCACAAACTGAGCCGACCCCTCAGCCGCAAAAAGTTGCCATGGCAGCAAGCTTCAATACCGATTTTGGCTCCAGCGAGAGCATCTCCAATCGGTTCACTGAGCTTGCCAAACTCGGTTTTCGGTCCTCTCAGCCCTTGGCAAGGGACATCAAGTCAGCCACCGCACCAATTGAAGTGGCAGACACCCAGCCACTTGGCCTGAAGCCAACACCGGTCATCGAAAATCTGGAAGTGAAAGGCGACAACACCACCATCGTCAAACTGGCCGATGCGGCCAGCCGGTTGGAAACCGAAATGCAGGACAGTCAGGTCATCCTGTATAATCTACTCAATGATATTCGCAAGAAGACCGCCCGCGTCGAACAACGCATTGCCAAACTGGGCGTGACGCTGGAAAAGCCTGACGAGTTGGCCGTTGGTGGCCCATACATTCCGGTGTCCGGCGAACTGGATCGTGATGAGCTGGCAGAAAAAGCCGAACAGGTCGCCCTTGCCCTTGATCACTTCATGCAGCTCAAGCGCAATGTTAGCAAGCTGCCCATTTCCCATCCCCTGCCCACAGCGCGCCTGTCGAGCCGATTTGGCGTACGCAAGGATCCATTCCTCAATCGCATGTCGATGCATTCAGGCATTGATCTGGCACAAAGCTACGGCTCCCCCATCCGCGCAGCAGGCAGTGGCGTCGTCACCCGATCGGGCCGCATTCCCGGCTATGGCACTATGGTTGAAGTGGATCACGGTGGCGGCATAATTTCTCGCTATGCCCATATGAGCAAAGCTTTGGCCAAACGCGGGGAAAAGGTCAATAAAGGCACCATTCTGGGCAAGGTCGGCTCATCGGGCCGCTCCACGGGTCCGCATTTGCATTTCGAAACCCGCGTCCGGGGCAAGGCCGTCAACCCATATGCTTTCCTCTCCGCTGGCAAAGAATTGCGGCACCTACTCTGAACAGGCAATTGGCCGTCCTCCACCAGAAACCGCGGTTTCTTTCGCGTTGGATAGAGGCAAGAGTCCGAAGCTGATCGCTTGTCCTGAATACAAAAAAGCCCGGTCAAAACCGGGCTTTGTGTTTTATCGCGTCATCGGATCAGACGATGTCTTCAATGGGTGTTTCGTCCCCGTCGCCATAGGCGCGTTGGGCCAGAGCCGCTTCCATATAGGGCGTCAAGGCACCATCAAGCACATCTTGCGGGCTGGTGCTTTCCACCCCGGTGCGCAAATCCTTGACCAGCTGATAAGGCTGCAAAACGTATGACCGGATCTGATGACCCCAGCCAATATCGGTTTTGCTGGCCGCTTCCGCACTGGCCTTGTCTTCGCGGATCTGCAACTCGCGCTCATACAAACGCGCCTTCAACATATCCCATGCCTGCGCCCGGTTTTTATGCTGGGAGCGCTGGTTCTGGCACTGCACCACAATGCCCGTCGGCTGGTGGGTGATACGAACCGCGGAGTCGGTGGTGTTGACATGCTGTCCACCTGCTCCGGAGGCGCGGTAGGTGTCGATGCGGCAATCGCTCTCATTGATCTCGATATCAATGGAATCATCAATCACCGGATAAACCCAGATCGAGGAGAAAGAGGTATGACGACGCGCCTGACTGTCAAAGGGCGAAATGCGAACCAGACGATGCACACCGGATTCGGTCTTGGCCCAGCCATAGGCATTCTCGCCCTTGACCATAATGGTCGCAGCCTTGATCCCGGCCTCTTCGCCAGCAGACACTTCAAGTATCTCGACCTTAAACCCGGATTTTTCTGCCCAGCGGGTATACATCCGCAACAGCATTGACGCCCAATCCTGGCTTTCCGTGCCGCCCGCACCCGAATGGACTTCGATATAGCAATCATTGCTATCGGCTTCGCCGGAAAGCAGGGTTTCAATCTGTTGCCGCGTGATCTCTGAAAGCAACCCTTGCAGGGTGGCCTCCGCTTCCGCGACGATATCGGCATCCTCTTCCATCTCACCCATTTCTATGAGCTCGATGGAATCCTCCAGATCCTGCGTGGCACTGTTGAAGCCATTGATCGCCGTTTCCAGCTTCTGGCGCTCCTGCATCAGCTTTTGGGCCTCTTGCGGATCGTCCCAAAGGGTTGGGTCTTCAGCGAGATTATTCAGTTCTAAAAGGCGTTTCTGGGCTGTATCCCAGTCAAAGATGCCTCCTCAGCAGAGCAAGACCCTGCTTGATTTCATCGACCACATTTTGAATTTCTGCGCGCATTGTCTTTTCGCTTTGCTTTCAAAAAACCGGGAGGAAGCATCCCTGCCCGGCAACCGTTCATGACAAAGCGGATGCTGCAATTGCAGCACCCGCCTGACTGAATGAAAATGTTGGGTCTTAATACAGACCGCCTGTACCCTGCGTCAAGGCCCGTTCAGCCTCTTGCGCGGAAACCGGACGCCCCATATCTTCGGTGAAACCGATGATGGAATAGCTGTCGGGCGGTGCGGTGCCGGGTTTAAAGGCTTCCAGAATAACCCCTTGACCGCTGGCCGATGCCCTCAGGCCCGTGCGACGGTCAATCGGAATCAACTGAAGACCTTCGGGTACCGGGAACGGTTTCTTGGGCTGATCCGCAAGCGCCACCTTCATGAAGTCGGTAAAAATCGGCGCAGCCAGATGGCCACCCGATGCAGCACGCCCCATCGGGCGCGGTCGGTCATAGCCCACATAAACACCAACCACCAGATCCGGCGAATAGCCCACAAACCAGGCATCACGCTCATCGTTGGTGGTGCCGGTTTTGCCCGCAATCGGCTTGCCAACCTTACGCACAACCGGAGCAGTCCCGCGCAGCACGACCCCTTCCATCATGGAAGTGATCTGATAGGCCGTCATCGGATCGAGCACCTGCTCACGATTGTCGATGATTTCCGGCTCGTCCTGATAGGACCAGCTCTGCACGTTGCATTGTTCACAAATACGCTGATCATGCTTGTAGATGGTCTTGCCGTAGCGATCCTGCACCCTGTCGACAAAGGTCGGCGTGATCCGCCGCCCGCCATTGGCCAGCATCGAATAGGCTGTTGCCATCCGCAACACGGTTGTCTCACCAGCCCCCAGAGCCATGGAGAGAACAGGCATCAGATTGTCATAGATACCAAACCGCTGTGCATATTCCGCAACCAGTGGCATGCCCATATCCTGCGCCAGCCGCACGGTCATCACGTTACGAGACCGTTCAATCCCAAGCCGCAGCGTCGAAGGACCATAGAATTTGCCGCCATAATTCTGTGGCCGCCAAATGCCCTGTCCACCGCCCTGCTGGATCTCGATCGGCGCATCCATCACCACGCTGGATGGGGTATAGCCGTTATCCAGCGCCGTTGCATAGACAAACGGTTTGAAGGAAGAGCCCGGCTGACGATAGGCTTGCGTTGCGCGGTTGAACTGACTCTGCGCAAAGGAAAATCCGCCAGCCATGGCAAGCACGCGGCCAGTATAAGGATCCATGGCGATCAGCGCACCGGACACTTCGGGCACCTGTTCAAGATCATACTTGCCACCCTCGCCCTCACTGCTGACATAGACCACGTCGCCGGGATTGAGAATGTCCGAAGCAGCCTTGACAGCTTTGCCTTTGCGATCACCCTTTGCCCATTTGGCCCATTTGAAGTCAGAGGCAGAAAGCACCCCGGTTGTCCGGTCTGCGGATACCTTGCCCGTCTCGTCGATTTCGGGCCGCAGGCCGATGGTTGCTTCCTTGCCTTCAGCCGACAGGACAACAGCCAATCGCCATTCCGGCACATCGCTCAAAGGCTCGACCTTGACGAGCTTGCGACCCCAATCGCCAGACGGATCAATCGTCGTGACCGGTCCGCGCCAGCCCTTGGTATGGTCAAACTTCACCAGCCCGTCATTCAGCGCCTTGCGGGCTTCCTGTTGCAAGCCAACATTCAGCGTCGTACGAACCGACAGGCCACCATTATAGAGCTTGTCTTCGCCAAATTCCTCGCCGATCCAGCGCCGCACCTCTTCAGCAAAATAGTCAGCTGCGAAAATATGCGCCCCGCGCGACCGCAACTTGACCTTCATATCCATCGCTTTGGCCTGATTGGCCTCTTCAACCGTCACATAGCCATTATTGACCATCTGGTCGATAACCCAGTTGCGACGCTCAATGGCTTTCTCAGTATGACGGATCGGATGGTAATTGTTGGGAGCTTTCGGCAAAGCGGCCAGATAGGCAACTTCAGCCAGGTTCAGCTCGTGCACTGACTTGTCAAAATAGTGCAACGCCGCCGAACCAATGCCGTAGGAGCCGATCCCGAGGAAGATCTCGTTGAGATAAAGCTCAAGAATCTCATCCTTGCTGAAAGCCTGCTCGATACGCATCGACAGCAACGCTTCCTTGATCTTGCGTTCGTAGGACTGCTCGGAGGTGAGAAGGAAGTTCTTTGCGACCTGCTGGGTGATCGTCGACGCACCGACCAGACGACGTCCCTGACCATAATTGCGAATGTTGGTCAGAACCGCACGGGCAATCCCGAAATAATCGATACCCGCATGCTCATAAAAATTCTTGTCCTCGGCGGACAGAAAAGCCTGTTTCACGCGATCCGGGATCGCCTGAATCGGCAGGAACAAACGACGCTGGCGGGCATATTCCGCCATCAACTCACCATTGCCCGCGTGAATACGCGTCATCACCGGTGGTTCATAATTCCTCAGCGCGGTAAAGTCCGGCAGCCCCTGCATCATGGAGTTGAGGAAAATATAGACAGCCATCGCCACGACGATGAACAGAACGGAGCCTGCGGCAAATAGAAAGCCGAAGAATCGCCAAATTATCATATCTGTCCCTATTGCTTCTGTTGGCCCGCCCTGTCGCTCACCCTGTCGCTCAGGCAGGTTGCCCGTCAAATCCCTGACCGCAGCCCTTTTAGCAAACTCTAATACCTGCTGCACACACCGCACGAATCGTCACGCAAGCAGGCAGCATTCAATATCCTTAAGGCAATGGCTTATGCCGCCCGATTTGAATTTGCAACACTCACATGGCGATTGGGGCAGCAAAAGGACTGACCTGTTGCGACTTTGCTGCATTGTAAATGGGTCAGGAATTTGTCAAACCGCGTGCAATCCGTAACAAACTTCTGTTTCAGCCGGAATTTTTCGAGAAAAGCGCGCTGCTATGTTTGGCCCGGCGTACAAAAAAGGCCTTGATCGACTTGCTGATCGAGCGGATCGCCTTGTCGCGCCACTTATCAGAGGTCAGCGCGGATTCGTCGTCTTTGTTTGACAAATAACCAAGCTCCAGCAAAACACTGGGAATATCCGGCGCTTTAAGGACCTTGAAGCCCGCAGAGCGCTGTGGCCGTTTGGACAAGCGAATGCTCGATTCAAGCGCGCCAACAAGGGTGCGGGAATAAAGCGAGGAATGATTGGACGTCTCGCGTCGGGTCAGATCAATCAGGATATCGGCGACCACATCGTCCTTCTCCTCAATCTCTAGCCCGGCCAGCAAATCGGACCGGTTCTCCCGATGGGCCAGATCGGCGGCAACGTCATCCGATGCCTTGTCAGAAAGAGTATAGACGGTAGCCCCCCGCACATAGCGCTGGCGCACCGTATCTGCATGAATAGAGACGAACAGATCCGCATGGCGGGCCCGGGCAAAGGCAACCCGCTTGGACAGGGAAATGAATTTGTCCGTCTCCCGGGTCATGGCCACCCTTACACGCCCGTCAGCCACCAAATGGTCGCGCAAGGCAAGTGCAAAAGCCAGAACCAGCTTGCTCTCAACATGCCCCTTTGAAGAGACTGCACCGCTATCAATGCCCCCATGCCCCGGATCAAGCACCACCAGAGGTCTGGGATCGGCATCTTTGGGATTTTTCGCCAAAGGATGCTCCGACAGGGCCGCCTCCTTGGCCAGAGTTTCTCCATCCACGGCGACCCGAATAACATCCCGCAAGGACTGCTTGGCGAATTCGCCTTCCTTGACTGCAGACAATTCAATCACCAGCCGCGCTTCATTATTGTCAACAGCGGGCAACGTGTAGGCCTTGCTCACCTTGGCCGGGCCATTAAGGTCAAGCACGATGCGTGAGCGCGTTTCGCCAAAATTGCCAAAGCGGAAATTGCGCACCATGCCGCGTTCGACCTCGGCCATGGAATGGGTCATTTCAAACGTAAGATCCGGCAGATCAATCACCAGCCGATAGGGCTCTGACAAGGCAAAGACGCTAAAGCCAATCGGGCGCGAGACATCAAGAACGAATTTGGCTTTCTTGGCATCGCCTGTCGTCCGCACAGCCTGCACGACCACAGCATCGTCTTCCGCTTCTTCTGCTTCATCCGCCGCGGCCATCGATTTGGTGGCCGCATGCAGATGGGACACACCAAAGCCATTCAGGCTCACGGCCGCAATCAGCAAAACCAGCAAAGGGGCCATCAGGTGATAACGAACGAGGGGTAACAGACTGGACAACATCATCGGCGAACTCTTGAGGCATCCTGTGACGGGGACGAGCAATCAACGAGGCTCGGTTTGGCAACAGTTGCTAAACCATAATAGCCTCAAGGTTAACCCCGTCTTGACAGAAAGTTGCTATTAAGGATTCGGCTATACTCAGTTCGTCTTTGAAAACACGCCTAAAGGTGAGCTAAATCCGGACCAAGACTTGCATATTTGATTTAGGAACCCTACAAAGAAAAAAGGTAATTGTTGCATAGCAATGATCCGATTCGACTGTCCGCTGACCTGATCCGGTTTCAAAGCCATCAGCGCACGCGGCAGCTGGTCAGATGCAGGAAGACTGAACAGCACGAAATGTGACGCCTCGCGAGATGCGCAGACGCCTCGGACATACCAAGCTTGATGCAAAATACCTAGACAAGTCAGGACTTTAGCCTGACACGCCGATTTTCCGCCGCAGTACGGGACGCATGAAAAAACTGCCCTCGGCTGGTGGCCCCGAACCCCGACCCCGGACGCCAGATTAAAGGCTTCGCCGGGAACGAAATTTATAACAAGAGGACCTCGCCTGGTCATGCATATGAGAACCGGCCCCAACTCCAGAGACAGCATTGCAGCACGACTGCACGCCCTGGAATTGGACGGTTTGCATATCCTTCCACAGCGAAAGGCAGGGTCGTCATCAGACAAAAACGGAATAACGCGAACCTGCCGGGTGCCTGTAACATTGGCCAGAACGGTTGTCGGCGCGCTGTTTCGTGGAGACATTACCCAATGGCAAATCAAATGCTCGTTGATGCGACGCATCCGGAGGAAACCCGGGTGGTTGTCGTACGCGGCAATCGGGTTGAGGAATTCGACTTCGAGTCCGCCAATCGCAAGCAATTGCGCGGCAATATCTATCTAGCCAAAGTCACCAGAGTAGAACCTTCTCTGCAGGCTGCTTTCGTTGATTACGGTGGCAATCGCCATGGCTTTCTCGCTTTCAGCGAAATCCACCCGGACTATTATCAGATCCCGGTTGCCGATCGTCAGGCTCTTCTCGAAGAAGAAAAAGGCCACGGCAATGACGATGATGACCTAGAGGCGAGCGCAGACAAGGAAAAGCCATCCAAAGAGAAAAAGTCGCGCAAATCGCGCCGGCGCTCTTCACGCTCCAACCGCAAGAATGCGGACGACAAGACAGACGCCCAGGCAACGGAAGCGCAAGCATCCGCTGAAGATCAAGGTGAAGCAACGGACGTGGAAGTCGTTGCGAGCACTGACGGTTCTGTTGAGACAACCCAAGCTCCAGCCACTGCAGAGCAGGACGCTGCATCTGGTGAAGCAGCATCAACTGCGTCGCAAGCCCCTGAGGAAACCGCTGAAACCGCATCTCTTGATGACGAAGCCGTTGTGGTTGCCTATGAGGGTGATGAAGCCTCAATCAATTTGAGTGCTGACAAAAATGCAGACGACAGCGACGACAGCGATCCATCCGGCACCCCTCCGGCACAGGCTCACGCCATTGCCGAAGGCAAAAGCGTGACGGCCGATCCAGACGAGATCGAAGACGCTGAAGAGCTGGACGACGAAGACCATGTCTCGTTTGAAGCCATCGACGATGATGATGAAGACGAAGACGACAGTGATGAAGACTCCGATGTCGAGCATGTCGGTGCAGAAGATGCGCTGGAAGAAGTACCAGAGCGTCGCTCCCGTCGCCGTGCCCGTCAATACAAGATCCAGGAAGTTATCAAGCGCCGCCAGATCCTGCTTGTGCAGGTGGTAAAGGAAGAACGTGGCAACAAGGGTGCAGCCCTGACCACTTATCTCTCGCTTGCTGGCCGCTATTCGGTTCTGATGCCAAACACCGCGCGTGGTGGCGGCATCTCCCGCAAGATTACCAATGTCACCGACCGCAAGCGTCTCAAGCAGATTGCTTCTGACCTTGAAGTGGCTGATGGCATGGGCGTCATCCTGCGCACAGCGGGTGCCTCGCGCACCAAGACCGAGATCAAGCGCGACTTTGAATATCTCCTGCGTCTTTGGGAAAATGTCCGCGACCTGACCTTGAAGTCAGCGGCGCCGTTGCTGGTCTATGAGGAAGGATCACTGATCAAGCGATCCATCCGCGACCTCTACAATAAGGATATCGACCAAGTCCTTGTGGCCGGGGACGAAGGCTACAAGGAAGCCAAGGGCTTCATGAAAATGCTGATGCCGAGCCATGCCCGGAATGTTCAGCCCTATCGCGAGCCACAGCCGATCTTTACCCGCATGGGTATCGAGAGCCAGCTCGACGCGATGTTCAGCCCACAGGTCACCCTGAAATCCGGCGGCTATATCGTCATCGACCAAACCGAAGCGCTCGTCTCCATCGACGTCAACTCCGGTCGCTCGACCCGCGAACACAATATCGAAGACACCGCTCTTTCGACCAACCTTGAGGCCGCAGAAGAGATTTCGCGTCAGCTGCGCCTGCGTGACCTTGCCGGTCTTGTGGTCATCGACTTCATCGATATGGAAGAGAAACGCAACAACCGTGCGGTAGAGAAACGTCTGAAAGACTGCTTGAAGTCTGATCGTGCCCGCATTCAGGTTGGCCGTATTTCCCATTTCGGTCTGCTCGAAATGTCACGCCAGCGCATCCGCACCGGGGTACTGGAAAGCACCATGGACCCCTGCCCGCATTGCCACGGCACCGGCTATGTGCGTGCATCCGCCTCTGTTGCCCTGCTGATCCTGCGGACCATTGAAGATCACCTGCTCAAGGGTGTGTCCAATCATGTAATCGTCAAGACCCGCACCAATGTGGCGCTTTATATCCTTAACCAGAAACGACACAATCTGTTCGAACTGGAAAGCCGCTTTGGTGTCTCCATCACCGTTGAGGTAGACGACAGTCTGGAAGGTGGCAAGCATCTCGAAATCGAACGGGGCGAGCCGTTGGAGCAACCCATTGCGCCAACCCAGACCGTTTCCATGATGATGACCGACGATCTGGATGACGATCTGACGGAAGCCGAGGTCGAGGAAGATCGTGAGCGCGACGAAGAAAGCAGCTCCAAAAAACGCCGCCGCCGTCGCCGTCGCCGCAAGTCCAATTCGGACATGCAGGCTGATGCACAGAATGCGTCTGACGATCAGTCTGACGACGAGTCTGAGGCCAATGCTGACGGTGAAGAGCAGTCTGCAAATGGCGATGAAGACGGCGATGACAAGCCTAAAAAGAGCCGCCGTCGCGGCCGCCGGGGTGGTCGCCGCAACCGTCGCAATCGCAATGGTCAGGACGACATGTCCGCTGATGATGCAGATGGCGAAAATGAATCGAACGCTGATGCAAGCGCACAAGACGGGGATGCTGACACCAGCAAAACAGGCAAAAAAGATGCCGAGCCTGTGAGCGACGCAGCGTCCGCACCGAAAGACGAAGGTGCAGCCTCCGAGCAGCCAGACAGCACAGCGAGCGCAGAGGCGGACAACGAAGCCTCCGCTAACGCAAGCCCTGTTGAGGAAGCCTCTCCTGAGATCGCGCCCCCCGAAGCCGTCACCTCTCAAGCCGCAGAAAGCGATGAGAGCGACAGCGTAAAGGCTGATACGACCTCTGAATCTCAGAGCGAGGAAGCAGTAGAAGCAGCTGAAAACGAAGCGCCAGAGCCTCAAGCATCAGAGCCTGAAGCATCAGAAGCGGAAGCATCTCAAGAAGCTCCAAAGGCTGAAAGCTCTGAAGCTGAAACAGCTGCCGCCGAAGAAAAGCCCGCTGAGCAGGAAGAAGACAAGCCAGAGGACAATCGTCCAAAACGCACTGGCTGGTGGAACCGCTCCGGTTTCCTATAAGCTGCCTGACAGAGAGACATAAAAAGCCGCTCCGAGACAATCGGGGCGGCTTTTTCAATGCATATTTCAAATTCTGCGCCCTTAAGGCGCGCCGTCAGAGCCAGCTTTTCAGCCGCTGCACCGCCTCACGCATATCCTCTTCCGTCCCCGCAAAAGACATCCTCACATAGTGATGGCCGCGCGTTGTATCAAAATCTGCACCCGGCGTCAGCGCAACACAGGCTTCCGTCAAGGAGCGTTTGGCAAAGTCCATTGAGTCGTTGGTCAGGCGAGCGACGTTGCAATAGACATAAAAAGCCCCATCCATCGGCATGAAGTCGCCAAGGCCCAACTCAGGCAAAGCCTCTTGCAGGAAGGCCCGATTGCGCCCATAGCCTGCCTTGATGGCTTCCAGCTCGTCACTGGCATCGAAGGCCGCAATGGCAGCCACCTGTGACAGCATAGGTGCAGAAATATAGAGACTTTGGCCGAGACATTCGACCGAGCGCCGCACCTGTTCTGGCAACACCATCCAGCCAATACGCCAGCCAGTCATGCAATAATATTTCGAGAAAGAATTGATGATCACCACATTGGGGGAATAGCGAAGAGCGGTCTCCGCTTTCAGGCCATAATCAAGCCCGTGATAAATCTCGTCTGAAATGAACCAGATGCCAAGCTCTTCGCAGGTCTCGACCACGGCCTTAAGAGCCTCGGGCTCCATGATTGTTCCCGATGGATTGGCCGGAGAGGCAATCAGCACGCCTTTCACCGGCTTTTCTGCATGCGCCTGGCGAATGGCTTGCGCCGTCAGACACCAGCGATCTTGCGCCTTGGTCTCCAGTTCGACCACCTCCAAACCCAAGGCTGCCAAAATGTTACGATAGGCCGGATAGCCCGGACTTGGCAGGATCACCCGATCCCCTGCTTCGAACAGGGCCAGAAAGGCCAGATTGAAACCGGCGCTTGATCCGGTGGTCACCGCGATGCTGTCGGGGGAAACAGACACCCCATATTGCTCATCATAATGCCTTGCAATGCGCTCCTTGAGCGGCGCGATCCCCATTGCGTCCGTATAGCCAATCCGTCCATCGATCAGGGCTTTTTCCGCCGCTTGACGCACCAGACGCGGAGCAGGCGCTCCCGGCTGGCCAACCTCCATATGCACAACCCGCTGGCCGCCTTTTTCAAGCGCATTGGCCCGCGCCATCACATCCATTGCCAGAAAAGGCTGGATCGCACCGCGTTTGGAAATCGTCAGCATTTGTCTTTTCCTTTTTTGCGCTCTTATAGTGATATGCCATATTTTCACCCACTCTGAATGCAGACTGAGGATGAAGGTCTCAAAGCACTTTGTTTGCGGACCAATCCACACTTTAGATTGCCAATCACAGGCAGAAAATCTGGCACGAAAAGAGGTTGTGATCATGGTTCATGGCTTTGGTATCAAGTCTTTGCGCAAACTTCTACCCTTCTCGCTGGTCGACCATCGTCCAGTGCACACAGGCACAATCCGACGCAAAGCGACTGCCAGCCTGCTCGCTTGCATGATTGGCGTAATGCCATTGCTGCATGCCACATCGGCTGAAGCCCAGCGTGGCCGGATCAAGCTGGTGCGCGACGCAGAAACCGAGGAGCTAATCCGCGATTATGCCCGCCCGATCTTCAAGGCCGCAGGGTTGAAGCCCCAGAATATCCGGATTCATCTCGTCAATGACCCGGCATTGAATGCCTTTGTGGTCGACGGCAAACGCTTGTTCATCAACACCGGGACAATGATCACCGCAAAGACGCCAAACGAAGTGATCGGCATCATCGCCCATGAAACAGGCCATATCGCCGGCGGTCACCTCATTCGCTTGCGCCACGCAATCGAAGGGGCGCAAACCATCGCCGCCATTGGCATGATTCTGGGTGTTGGTGCAGCAGCAGCCGGTGCAGCATCGGGCAATGCCAGCGCGGCACGAGCTGGCGGCGCACTGGCCGCAGGCTCCCAAGGCATTGCCCAGCGCACCTTTCTCAAATATGCCCGCACCGAGGAAACCGCTGCCGACCGCGCAGCTGTGCGTTACCTTCAGCGTACCGGCCAATCCGCAAAAGGCATGCTCACCACCTTTGAGCGGTTTGCCGATCAAGCGCTCTTTTCCGGCAACTTCGTCGACCCCTACATTCAGTCCCATCCCCTGCCCCGCGAACGCATCGGTCAAATCGAGCGCTTGGCCAAGAAAAGCAAGTATTTCAACAAAAAAGACAGCCCCCAACTGCAGGCCCGTCACGATCTGGTGCGCGCCAAGCTCGCCGCCTTCACCTACAATGGAAAGCGCGTCATGCGGATGTTCAAGGGCAACAGCCTTGCCGACCGTTATGCGCAAGCCATCGTCACCTATCGCCTTGGCAGCCATAAACGCGCCCTCAAGATGGTCGACGGGCTTTTGAAGTCCGCCCCCAACCATCCCTATTTCTGGGAATTGAAAGGGCAAATCCTGCTGGAGACCGGAAACGGCGATCGCGCCATTGCGCCGCTCAAAAAGGCGATTTCCATGAAGCCCAACGAAGGCATCCTGCGCGTGATGTTGGGACAGGCCATTTTGACGTCAAAATCCAAACGCGATTATGGGCAGGCAATCCAGAGCCTGCGCCGTGGGTTGCAGAATGACCCCGATCTGGGGATGGGTTATCGCCTTCTGGCCCAAGCCTATGATCAGACGGGCAAGCGCGCCTTTGCCGAGATCGCAACCGCCAACGGATATTTTGCGGCCGGTGACATTCGCTCAGCCAAAGCCATGGCGGCCCGTGCCAAGAAAAAACTGCCCCGCGGCAGCCCCGAATGGCTGCAGGCGGACGATATCCTGTCCTATAAACCCCCGCGCCTTTGACACGGGCTTGACGACCAGTTGATCCGGATTTGAACGGCCATTGGCCGTTCATCCTGCGCTATTCACGAAAAAACATTCACTTTCCAGTGAGTATTCGCATTTATACGACGCAGACCCGATGATTTCGCCTATTCTGCAGGCCACTTCGCGACACCGCGCAATGGTCAGGGCACGATGCCAACAGACCAAAATTTCGACACAAGACAAAAGAGGATGTCTTCATTCATGCGCCCATTGAAAACCCTGACCGCCAGCCTGTTCATGTCCCTTGCTGCCATCGGCTTCACCGCAACGCCATCTGCAGCGGCTAGTTTTGATACCGATCAGAAGCAGGAAATCGAAAAGATCGTCAAAGACTATCTGTTGGAAAATCCGGGCATCATTCGCGATGTCTTCGGGCTTCTTCGCGCAGAAGACGCCAAGCGCGAAGCCGCAGACCGCGAGGAACGCGCCGAGCAGGCGAAAAAGGCCCTCGTTGAAAACAAGGACGAGCTGCTCAATGCCAAAGGACAAGTCGTATTTGGCAATCCGGACGGCGACGTAACGCTGGTCGAGTTTCTCGACTATAATTGCGGCTACTGCAAACAGGCTTTTGCCAGCATGATCGACCTGATCGACAGTGATAAAAACCTGCGCTTCATCGTCAAGGAATGGCCAGTGCTCGGTCAGCCTTCCATGGAAGCGGCCCTGGTGGCAATGGCCGTCTCGAAAGTGGCCCCTGACAAATATTGGGACTTCCACAAAGACATGATGACCCTTCGCACACGGGCAAACAAAGAGTCGGCGTTGCGTGTCGCGGAAAAACTCGGCATCTCTCGCGCTCAACTTGAAAGCCATCTGGAAGACCGGTCCCTGCTCAAACCCATCGAAGAAAATTACCGACTGGCAGAAGCCCTTCAATTGTCCGGCACACCGGGCTTTGTGATTGGCGATGAGGTGATTCCGGGCTTCGTACCCGCAGATGTTCTGATCGGCAAGATCAAGGAAGTCCGCTCTTGCGGTTCGACCAGTTGCTAACCGATTGCGACAACACGCTCTGATAGAGCGATAGGTGCGAATACCTAAAGCTTGGAAGGCATGAAGCGGCTCACAATCCTTACGTTACGTAAAGACGAACTGGTTTAAGGGCTGACTTTCGCAGAATTTAGACAAAGAATGCCCTCCCAAAGCAGAAGTGATTGGGGTTCTGCCCTTTTCTCTTCCTATCGGAGTTCCTATATTTGGCGTCACGGCTGGTAACAATAATGTGATCCCGGCCGTGACAGCAATTCACGCGGATAAGACAATGACTGACACGATCTATGTTCTCAACGGACCAAACCTCAATTTGCTTGGGACAAGAGAACCAACCATATACGGGATGATGACCCTTGGTGACATTGAAGCGGCATGTCAAAAGAAGGCAGCATCCCTTGGCGTGTCGGTGGATTTTCGCCAAACCAATCATGAAGGTGAGTTGGTTGACTGGATTCAGGAAGCCGGACAAAAGGCAATTGGCCTGATCATCAATCCAGCCGCCTATTCTCATACCTCGATTGCGCTTCAAGACGCGATCCGCTCATCCGGTGTGACCGTGATTGAAGTGCATCTGTCCAATATTCATGCAAGGGAAGAATTTCGCCACAAATCCTTCGTCTCTCCGGTCGCATTGGCTGTTATATGCGGTCTGGGCGCGGATGGATATACCATGGCGATCGAAGCTCTCATGAACCATCTTGGCAAGCGTGACGGCTAGACCGACACCAAAAATGCCCCTTTCGCAACAGCAGAGACCCTGCTTTGAAAATACGGAATGCGACCACATGACAAAAGATAAAAGCAAACTTGATCCGGACTTCATCCGTCAACTGGCAGAACTGGTTCAGGAAACCGATCTGACGGAAATCGAAGTCGAGCATAATGACTTGCGCATTCGAGTTGCTCGGGAGGTTATCATCCAGCAGGCGTCCTATGCGGCTCCAGCAGCTCCGGCACCAGTTGCAGCTCCAGCACCAGCTGCTTCAGCGCCCGTGGCCGCCGCCGCTCCTGCTGCATCTGACAATGCATCCAATCCCAATGCAGTGCGCTGCCCGATGGTTGGTACCGCTTATCTGGCTCCAGAGCCGGGCGCGCCAAACTTCGTCTCCGTTGGCGACAAGGTCACCGAGGGTCAGTCCCTGATGATTGTTGAAGCCATGAAAACCATGAACGACATCCCTGCACCACGCTCTGGCACGGTCACGGCCATCCTCGTTGAAAATGCGCAGCCTGTCGAATATGACGAGCCGCTGGTCATCATCGAATAAGCCGTCCGCCAAACACATCCATCTTGGAGCAGTCTGGTCCCATCAGACGGCTCTGAAGACTAGGGGAAATTCATGTTTTCTAAGGTTCTGATCGCAAACCGTGGCGAAATTGCCCTTCGTGTTTTGCGTGCCTGCAAGGAGCTGGGAATTCAGACGGTGGCCGTCCATTCCACCGCAGATTCCGAAGCCATGCATGTCAAACTTGCCGACGAAAGCGTCTGCATCGGCCCACCGTCAGCCAGAGACAGCTACCTCAACATCGTCAACATCATTGCCGCGTGCGAAATCACTGGTGCTGATGCGGTCCATCCGGGTTATGGCTTCCTGTCGGAAAATGCCCGCTTTGCGCAGGCTCTTGAAGACCACAATATCGGCTTCATCGGTCCCAAAGCTGAACATATCCGCATCATGGGCGACAAGATTGCCGCCAAACAGACCGCCAAACGCCTTGGCATCCCTGTGGTTCCCGGCTCTGATGGCAGTGTTGTCGATGTTGAGGAAGCCATTCGACTGGCTGACGATATGGGCTATCCAGTTCTGATCAAGGCTGCATCAGGCGGTGGCGGCAAAGGCATGCAGGTGGTCCATCGGGCCGAAGAAATGGCCCGTGCCTTCTCCACCGCGCGCGCGGAAGCCTCCTCCAACTTTGGCGATTCCACGGTCTATATCGAGAAATATCTCGCCAAGCCACGCCACATTGAAGTGCAGGTTCTGGGCGACGGCAAAGGCCATGCCATCCATCTTGGTGAACGCGACTGCTCCTTGCAGCGCCGCCATCAGAAGGTCTGGGAAGAGGCCTGTTCCCCTGCCCTGAATATCGAGCAGCAAAACCGGATCGGTGAAATCTGCGCCAATGCCATGAAAGAGCTGGGCTATTCCGGTGCTGGCACCATTGAGTTCCTTTATGAAGACGGCGAATTCTATTTCATTGAAATGAACACCCG
Organism: uncultured Cohaesibacter sp.; assembly: GCF_963677725.1. Lineage (NCBI taxonomy): Bacteria > Pseudomonadati > Pseudomonadota > Alphaproteobacteria > Hyphomicrobiales > Cohaesibacteraceae > Cohaesibacter > uncultured Cohaesibacter sp. Next base: position 4,607,955 of record NZ_OY782507.1, on the reverse strand, counting down.
TCTACAGGTTGAACATCCGGTGACCGAGATGATCACCCGCATCGATCTGGTCCACGAGCAGCTGAAGATTGCCGCCGGGATTGGCCTTGACCTCCAGCAGTCCGATGTCAATTTCTCTGGCCATGCCATTGAATGCCGTATCAACGCGGAAAATGCCAAGACCTTCGTGCCATCGCCGGGCAAGATCACCTACTATCATCCTCCCGGCGGCCTCGATGTACGCGTCGATTCCGGCGTCTATCAGGGCTATTCCATTCCGCCCTATTATGACAGCCTGATCGGCAAGCTGATCGTCATTGGCCGCAACCGCGTGGAATGCATGATGCGCCTGCGCCGGGCTCTTGATGAGTTTGTGGTCGACGGCATTGACACCACCTTGCCCCTGTTCCGTGATCTGGTTGACAATCCGGACATTGCCAACGGCAACTATGACATCCACTGGCTGGAAAAATATCTCGCCAAGCCGCAAGATTGATCCACAATTCGCCAGTAGACCCAAATGAAAAGGCCGCGCTCCACTGCGCGGCCTTTTCATTGAGGGAACGACAGGAAATTTCTTAGGATAGTTTTCGTCTTGCGAACTTTCCCCGAACCACCGTCCTACTTTGATCAAACAAGTTGGACTAGGATGGCGCCATGTCTGACGATTCGAACCCCTTTGAGATCACACCACAACTGCTGCTGCGCGCCTATGCCTGTGGCATCTTTCCCATGGCGGAGGATGCCGAAGACCAAAGTGTGATGTGGATCGAGCCAGAGATGCGAGGTGTCATCCCGCTGGATGCATTTCACATCTCCAAGCGCATGCGTCGCACCATGCGCACGACATCCTACACAATCACAGTGGATCAGGATTTCGATGGGGTCATGAATGCCTGCGCCGAATCCACCGAAGATCGCCCCTCCACATGGATCAATGCCCAGATCCACATGCTCTATCGCGAGCTGTTCCGCATGGGACACTGCCATTCGGTTGAGGTCTGGGACGACGACCGCTTGATCGGCGGCCTTTATGGGGTAAGCCTCGGCACGGCCTTTTTCGGCGAGAGCATGTTCTCGCGTGCCCGCGACACCTCGAAAATGGCGCTGATCCATCTGGTGGAGCGAATGAAGGCCGCAGGCTTCACTCTGCTCGACACCCAGTTCATCACCGATCACTTGATGCAGTTCGGCGCAATTGAAATCCCCAAGAGGGATTACCAAAACCAGCTGCGCAAGGCACTGGAGAGCGAGGCCGATTTCTATGCCCTGGACGCACAAAAGCCACTCGATGCAAATAAGGCATCGAGCTGAGCATCCAGATACATCTATCTGTTCGGAATCGTGAGTTTATTTCGGCTTGGGTACGCTGGAATCCTGCTTGCAGCCAGCAAGCCACACATCATAGACCCCATGCTCAACCGCATTAAGGCCCGGACTTGCCGCAAACATCCAGCCGGTAAAGATCCGCCGCACTTTGCGCTCAAGGGTGATTTCATCCACCTCAACAAAGGCCGATACCTGCTGACGCTCTGTTTCCGGCCGTGTATAGCAAACCCGCGGTGTCACCTGCAAAGCACCGAACTGGACTGTTTCATCGATATAGACATCAAACTGGATGATCCGTCCGGTGATCTTGTCGAGCCCGGAGAAGGTCGCCACATTGTTGGGGATTTTCTCGGCAGCAGCCGGCACCGTATTCATCAGGCCCATGGACAGGATGCCCACGAGCATCACTATGCGAGACAGGCGGGACCTGATCCGGTTCACCAAAGACAACATCGACTTCTCCGACATCCGATCGCCCTTCCGACTTGTCAGGCGATCAGGACTTTTCTGACAGGGGCAAGCGGTTCGCTCTGGGCGAATCCGCCTTCAATCGCACCATCCCGGCACGCTTCGTTCCTAGCCTTCTTTGCGCCCAAAAGGCAAGAGCAGACAGGCAGTTTTCATAGCGCCGCAGCAAGGATGCAACAAGATGGGTGCCAAACGCAAAATCGCCGCTCGAAACCAAGCGGCGATGGCATCTTTGATCACAATCGCTATATCAATATGGCATCACGGTGTCCAGGCTTCATAATCCCCGGATACTTCGGGCCGCTCTTGCGGCGTCAGGATCGAGCCGTCCGGACGATAGGCCTGTGGCGTGCCCGTTCGATTGGGCTGATGCCCCCGCTCCCACGGCCACGGGACATGCGCGTCCTGGCTGGGTGGAACATCAGTCCGATAATGCATCCAGCCATGCCAGCCAACCGGAATGGCACTCGCTTCGGCCGGATCGGCATAGACAACCCACCGGCGCTCGCCCTTGCGGCTGCCGGAATAAGAGGGATTGTTCGGCACTTTCTGTTTGTAATATTTGTTGCCGAAATCATCTTTGCCAACATAAAAGCCGTGACGCTTGGTGTGATACCAGGTGCCGAAGGTTATATCGCCCCACCAAGTGAAGATCATGTGCAGTATTTTCTTCATTGTAAATCCGCTTTGGCATGTTGGAATTCATTGCACTATGCCAACATATATCCGCAGATGTCCAGACTGCTTTGGTCAAAGTACTAGGCGGCTTTGGTCAAAGTGCCAGAATGCTTTGATCAAAGTGAATGAAGGGAGCGGGAAACAGCCCGCAAGGCCAAGGCGCAGCACCTTGCCCAAATGAGAAAAGAGCCACATCCCGCTTGCAGGAATGCAACTCCCTTCCCTCGCCCCACGGTAAACTGAATCACTGTCCGCTGCGGCGCCGGCTGACCCCTGCAAAGCGCCGGGACCGTTGACCTTCCCCGCGCGCAGCTTTTTCCGCCGCAAGTTGTGCTTCGCGCTCTTCGCGCTGCTTGCGCAGTTTGTCGCCGATGATCATTCCGGACGACATGCGCTTGATGGTGCGTGGCCGCTCGCCATCATAATCGGCTTCATCCTTGAGAATGCGGTCCACCGCACGCTGGCTTTCCAGCGCCTTGGGCAGCACTTCGGTATGGAACTGACGGGCCTTGGACAGGGATTCCATGCGGGATTTCTTCTCTTCCAACACTTCATGCATGCCATCGATCACAAAGCGATCCCCTTCAAGGCGCATCATCCGTGGATCGTTGACCAAGGAACGCAAGCGCTTTTGCAGCACAGCAGACGACATTGGTTTTGCCAGAACATGATGTGCACCCCACTCAAACAATTGCGCCACCCGGCGCTCTGTTGCATGCGCGGTAATCACGACCACGGGGATATAGCAAAGCGGATCCATGGTCTGCTGACGGATCAGCCGCAACAGCTGGGTACCAGACATGGGGGACATGGCCAGATCCGTCAGAATGACATTGGGCGGCTCGTGCATGATGGCTTGCAGCGCAAGGTCCGCGCGATCATAGGACCGCACCCGTTCAACCTTCAAGGCCGAGATCATTGAGCGAATCATCGTCAGGACAGTTTTGCTATCATCAACAATGACCACGTCGAGCGATTCGACATCCAGTCCATAAGCTGCATGATGCTCCAACATTTTCCCATCCCGTTGAATCTGTTTATCTAATTCAATATCAAGCAACAGTATGGCATGGAGCATTTAATTCACGATCAAATTCACCCCGTCAATTTGAACCCAATTTGATTTCAATTTTAACAGATTTGTGTCCGCCCCTTTTCCAAGGGTCTTTTTTAGAGGGTTGACGACGTTAAAGTGCGATTCTTCCTCATTCGCACCCTGTTTCACGAAACACTAGATGTAGATATGCACACAGTAGCAACCACTATCCATAGATCATGTGATTTTCCCCGACTTGACGCTGAGGCCCTTAAAAAAGCATACTCCGAACCTGTTGCGACGGGCGCGTTTTGTATGTGTTTCTGGCTTGGTTTTCCAGATCTCCCGACTCAGTATCGACCCTGTATCGAGTGTGAATAAGACGGATCACGGTTTCCCTATCGGCCTTTAACAAAAGGCTGGGGAGAAGAAACCGGGACCGGTCAACACTTGTGTCTAACGCTGGAAAATGAGGACAAGAAACACTATATATAGCGCATCAATCGCCATACTGGACACCATATATAGAATTTGGTAAGAATTCCTTAACCGAATTCCCAATCTAATGATGGTCATCAACCGGGTCCATTTTGCCACGATTCTCCGTGCTGATGGACTCCAAACTGAAGCAGTGTTGCAGACGAAACCATGGCCACGGTTTTTCTCAGACACTTTTTTGCAATTGGCTGGCGAAGATACTCGTTGGCGGACATATAGCTGTAGGGGCTTATTCAATGCGTGTAGAGCGGCGCTATACCACAGAAGGCAAATCGGCCTATGAAGGCATCGAGTTTCGCAAGGCAACAAGCGAAATTCGCAATCCGGACGGATCCATCGTCTTCAGACTTGAAGACATCGATGTTCCTGCTTCCTGGTCTCAGGTCGCAGCTGACATTCTTGCGCAGAAATATTTCCGCAAGGCTGGCATTCCGGTTGCGCTGAAACGCGTTGAAGAAAATTCTGTTCCGTCCTGGCTATGGCGCTCGGCTGCGGACCAAGACGCCCTTGAAAAATTACCTGAAGAAGAGCGATATGGCCCTGAAATGTCTGCCCAGCAGGTCTTTGACCGTCTGGCTGGGACCTGGACCTATTGGGGCTGGAAAGGCGGCTATTTCGATAGCGACGCCGACGCCCGCGCCTTCTTTGACGAACTGCGCTACATGCTCTGCACCCAGCGCGTCGCTCCAAACTCGCCACAATGGTTCAATACCGGCTTACATTGGGCCTATGGCATCGACGGACCATCGCAGGGTCACCATTATGTCGATTTCGAAACCGGCCGCTTGACACGTTCTGCCAGCGCCTATGAGCATCCACAACCCCATGCTTGCTTCATCCAGTCCATCTCCGATGATCTGGTCAATGATGGCGGCATCATGGATCTGTGGGTTCGCGAGGCCCGCCTGTTCAAATATGGCTCCGGCACCGGGACCAACTTCTCCTCCTTGCGCTCCGAAGGCGAATCCCTTTCTGGCGGCGGCAAGAGTTCTGGCCTGATGTCTTTCCTCAAGATCGGTGACCGTGCCGCAGGTGCGATCAAATCCGGTGGCACCACCCGCCGGGCAGCCAAAATGGTTGTCGTTGATATCGACCATCCCGATATCGAGGAATATATTAGCTGGAAGGTGAAGGAAGAAGAGAAGGTCGCCGCCATCGTTACTGGCTCCAAGATCGTCTCAAAGCACCTCAAAGCTGTCATGAAAGCCTGCGTCAATTGTCAGGGTTCCAATGACGAATGCTTCGATCCGGCCAAAAATCCTGCCCTGAAGCGTGAAATCCGCTTGGCCAAAAAAGCCCAGGTGCCGGAAAACTATATCCGCCGTATCATCCAGTTCGCCAAACAGGGCTACAAGGATATCGATTTCCCGATCTACGACACCGATTGGGACAGCGGCGCCTACCTGACCGTGTCCGGCCAGAATTCCAACAACTCTGTGCGTGTCACCGACGATTTCCTCAATGCAGTCAACGAAGACCGCGACTGGAACCTGATCGGCCGCAAAAATGGTGACGTCCGCAAGACCGTCAAGGCACGCGACCTTTGGGAAAGCATTGGTTACGCCTCCTGGGCATCCGCCGATCCGGGCCTGCAATATCACACAACCATCAATGAATGGCACACCTGTCTGGCAGATGGCGAGATCATCGCATCCAACCCCTGCTCGGAATATATGTTCCTGGACAACACCGCCTGTAACCTTGCATCCATCAACCTGCTGCAATTCCTCAAGGCAGACGGCAAGTTCGATGTGGAGCAGTTCGAGCACACAACCCGTCTGTGGACTATGGTACTGGAAATCTCGGTTCTGATGGCCCAGTTCCCTTCACCGGAAATTGCCGAGCGTTCCTATCTCTACCGCACGCTGGGTCTGGGTTATGCCAATATCGGTGGTCTCCTGATGACCTCGGGCATCCCTTATGACAGCGACGAAGGCCGCGCAATCTGTGGCGCGATCTCTGCGCTGATGACCGGTGTCTGCTACGCAACCTCGGCAGAAATGGCCAAAGAGCTGGGTGCTTTTGCCCGCTATGAAGCCAATGCCGATCATATGCTGCGCGTCATCCGCAACCATCGCCGTGCCGCCTATGGCCACAGCGAAGGCTATGAGGGTCTGGACACCAACCCGGTCGCCCTTGACCATGCCAACTGCAACGACAAGCACCTGTTGAACCACGCCGTACAGGCATGGGACAAAGCTCTTGAGCTTGGTCAGCAATATGGCTATCGCAACGCCCAGACCACTGTGGTGGCGCCAACTGGCACCATTGGCCTTGTCATGGATTGCGATACCACGGGCATCGAGCCAGACTTTGCTCTGGTCAAATTCAAGAAGCTCGCCGGCGGCGGTTACTTCAAGATCATCAACCGTGCTGTGCCAAATGCCCTGCGCACCCTTGGCTATAATGAAGACCAGATCAAGGATATCGAAGCCTATGCGGTTGGCCGTGGCACCCTGAAAAACTGCAACGCCATCAGCCACAATGCCTTGAAAGGCAAAGGCCTGACCGACGAAAAACTGGCAACCGTGGAAGCCGGCCTTGCCAGCGCCTTCGACATCAAGTTCGCCTTTAACAAATGGACACTTGGCGAAGACTTCTGCAAGGAAACCCTCGGCTTCACCGCAGAGCAGCTCGACGATCCAACCTTTGACCTGCTGGCAGCCCTTGGCTTCAGCAAGGAAGAAATTGACGTCGCCAACATCCATGTCTGTGGCGCGATGACGCTGGAAGGTGCTCCGCACCTCAAAGACGAACATCTGCCAGTCTTCGATTGTGCCAACCCTTGTGGCCGTATTGGCAAACGCTATTTGTCGGTTGATAGCCACATCCGCATGATGGCCGCGTCCCAGCCATTCATCACCGGCGCGATTTCCAAGACGATCAACATGCCAAATGATGCATCGGTCGAGGATTGCAAAAACGCCTATATGCTGTCCTGGAAACTCGCCCTCAAGGCCAACGCGCTCTATCGTGACGGCTCCAAACTGTCTCAGCCATTGAACAGCCAGCTTCTGGCCGACGATGAAGACGAGGCAGAGGATGCAGCCGAGACAATCGCGGCCACTGCAACCCCGGTTGCGGAACGGGCCACTCTGGTCACGGAAAAAATCGTTGAGCGCATCATCGAGCGTCGCGTCCACGAACGTGAAAAACTGCCCGATCGCCGCAAAGGCTACACCCAGAAAGCCACCGTTGGCGGCCACAAGGTCTATTTGCGCACCGGCGAATATGATGACGGTCAGATTGGTGAAATCTTCATCGACATGCACAAGGAAGGCGCGGCCTTCCGCTCATTGATGAACAACTTTGCCATCGCCATTTCCCTTGGCCTGCAATATGGCGTGCCGCTTGATGAATATGTCGACGCATTCACCTTCACCCGGTTCGAACCGGCTGGCATGGTGCAGGGCAACGAGGCAATCAAGAACGCCACCTCGATCCTCGACTATGTTTTCCGCGAGCTGGCTGTCTCCTATCTGGATCGTCACGATCTCGCCCATGTCAATCCGGACGACATCGCGACCACCTCCACCGGCAAGGGCTCTGCCGAAGGCAGGACCGCGGTTCCGATTTCCAAAGGCCTGCTGCGCGGCAAAACCGAGCGCTTCAAGCTGGTCGACGGACAGGATGCAACCCATGGCCAAAGCCAGGCTGCAACCCCGGCGGTTGCGATGCCATCGAGCACCACGACCATGCTGAAGTCTGGCAGCCAGACCCAGCTAAGCCCGACCGAAGTTGGCACGATCAAAGCCGAACCAACCAAGGCCGATCAGATCGCTCTGGCCCGCATGAAAGGCTATGAGGGTGAAAATTGCAGCGAATGCGGCAACTTCACCATGGTCCGCAACGGCACCTGCCTCAAATGCGACACCTGTGGAAGCACGAGCGGTTGCTCGTAAGCCTTTGCAATAGCAACAAAAGAAAAGCCCCGCTCACAGCGAGCGGGGCTTTTTCATTTTAAATGATATGAGGACGTGCGCAGCAACAGAGAGCGCAAAAGGCCTCACCGTTCAGTCAACGCCAAACGCGCACCCAGCAGAACGAAACTCGCCGCAAAACTGCGTTTCAGCCATGTCATCACACTCGGCCGGGCCAGCACCTGATCGCGCACCTGCGCTGCGGCAGCCGCCACGATGGCAAAGACCACGAATGTCATGATCATGAAGATCGCCCCCAGATAGATCATGTCCCCAATCGGGTTGGCCGCCTCCACAGAAATGAACTGCGGCAAGAACGCCAGGAAGAAGATCGACAATTTCGGATTGAGCAGATTGAGCAGAATGCCATCGCGAATGATGAACAGGGATGAACGTCGAGTCTGTTGGTCTGACGTCAAGCTTGTGCTGTCAAAGCGGCTACGATCCCTGATCATCTGATAGGCCATGAAAAGCAGATAGGCAACGCCTGCAAACTTGACCACTTGAAAGGCCAGCGCGCTGGCATGAAGCAAGGCCGCGACACCCAGAATAGCAGCTGTGATGTGCGAAATGATCGATAAGGTGCCACCCAAGGCGGCAATCAATCCGGCCCGCAAACCATGCGACAGGGTCGAGACGAGCGTGTAGATCATACCCGTCCCCGGTGTGATAACGATGAAAAAGGACGTCAGCAAAAATTCCGGTGACATGAGGCAATCCCGTTGTGCAAAATCAACATGGGATCAGGCTAGTTCAGGCGGCGACAGACGCCAACCCGAAACTTGCGCAGGACTCAATCGGTCTGGAAATGACACTTGTTCATTGTGCCGAACTGGTCGAGCCCTACGGTTTGACCGGCGCGAATTTCAGTCCGACAGCCAAATCGCGCCCCGCTGAACGGCAACACATTGACCTTGGCTTTCTCTCTCTTGCCAACCGTCAGGCACACCGTTTCGCCCCCGACAAAGGTTCGCTCGACCCTGCTGGCTTTTGACTTCATAACCACATACAGGCTCTTTGGCGTATCATTGCGCACGCAAGCAGCTTCGGCTGCAATGGCGATAAAGGACGCTGCGCAGACAATCGCAGCCATTGAGACATATTTCCGCTTGCAGAACGAGGGTTTCATGTCCGGCTCTCCTTTATTTGCTGAAGCAATGGGTCAATTCCGGTTAACCCCGCCGGATTTGATAAAACTTTTAATCATTATATTCACCAAGCTGTAAATAATTTGAAAAGCATGACACCTATTATAGAAAACCGGCACGATTGATCGGCTTTCACCATTGCCCAGGTCGTCTGCTAAGATTGGCACGGTCGCTCATCCTTGAAGTCGGATCAACTGATCACATATACGCAACAAACAACGCTCTTCCGCTGCCGAAAATAGGATTTCTCTTGACCTTTCCCTTCAACAGGTAGAAAAGGCCAGAGGAAAAGGAGAAAGATTAAAAATGAAAAAACCCTTTTCCGTCATTACGCCCAACACATTCAGCCATGAAACCTTTCACAATGTGTCTGAAGCGATAGATCGGCTGTTGGCAATCTATGACACCCATACCAGTTTTTTGCAGGATGCCTTCACCCGCGTAGCCCAGGGCGATGTCCCGATTTCGGGTCGCTATCGGGCGACCTATCCTGAAATTCGCATCGTAACCGACACCCACGCCCAGATCGACAGTCGCCTTTCCTTTGGCCATGTTCCGGGCCCCGGTTGCTATGCCACCACCATCACCCGGCCCGACCTGTTCCGCCATTATCTGACCACGCAAATCAGCCTTTTGCTGTCCAACCATCAGGTCGCAATCGAGGTTGGCCCGTCACAAACGCCCATTCCGGTGCATTTTGCCTGGCCGAATGGCATGAATGTCGAAGGGGAACTGCCCGAGACCTGGGCGCGGCCTCTGCGCGATGTGTTTGACGTGCCGGATCTGGCGATCACCGATGATGCGATTGTCAATGGCACCCGCCATTTCGCGCCCGACGATATCGTCCCGTTGGCCCCCTTTACCGGTCCACGCATTGACTATTCGCTCCATCGCCTTGCCCATTACACCGCCACCAAGCCAGAACATTTTCAAAATTTCGTACTCTTTACCAACTACCAATTCTATGTCGATGAATTCGTGACATGGGCCAGAAAGGAAATGGCCAACGGCAACCCGGACTATGAGAGCTTTGTCGAAATTGGCAACATGATCACGCCGAGCGGCTCTGACTCCCCGACTGAGGGCATGCCCCTCAGCCGCCTGCCGCAAATGCCGGCCTACCATTTGAAGCGCAAGGATCACAGTGGCATCTCGCTGGTCAATATCGGCGTTGGACCGTCCAACGCCAAAACAATCACCGACCACATCGCAGTCCTGCGCCCCCATGCATGGCTGATGCTGGGCCATTGTGCGGGCCTGCGCAACACCCAGCGGCTGGGCGACTATGTGTTGGCCCATGGCTATGTCCGCGAGGACCATGTGCTTGATGCCGACCTGCCCACCTGGGTTCCGATCCCGGCACTGGCAGAGGTGCAGGTCGCCTTGGAAGATGCGGTCGCCGAAGCCACGGGGCTCAAGGACTATGAGCTGAAAAAGATTATGCGGACGGGCACCGTCGCCACCATCGACAACCGCAACTGGGAACTGCGCGACCATCAGGAACCGGTCGAACGCCTGTCTCAGTCCCGTGCCATTGGGCTGGACATGGAATCGGCCACCATCGCCGCCAACGGCTTCCGCTTTCGGGTGCCTTATGGCACCCTACTCTGTGTCTCGGACAAACCTCTGCACGGAGAATTGAAGCTGCCCGGCATGGCCAGCAGCTTCTACACCCAGCAGGTTGCCCAGCATCTCCAGATCGGCATCCGGGCAATGGAAAAGCTCCGCGAGATGCCAGTCGAGCGGCTCCATTCAAGGAAGTTGCGCAGCTTTGCCGAAACGGCCTTCCAATAGATCTCCAACAAAAAGGCGCCATGCGGCGCCTTTTTTTCATTTGAAATGAAATTCAATCAATCAGCTGAATTGGAAAAGTAATTCTGCGCATCAACTGTCGCCAAAGCGGTCATGTTGACCACCCCGCGCGAGGTGACCGACGGGGTAAGAATATGGGCTGGCTTTGCCATGCCGATCATGATCGGCCCCACATGCAGCGCATCGGTCATTTCCTTGATCAGGTTGAGCGCGATATTGGCTGAATCCATCGATGGGAAAACCAACAGGTTGGCACTTCCCTTCAGTTTGGAATCCGGCATCACGCGATCCCGCAGAACCTGCGACAGGGCAGCATCCCCGTGCATTTCACCATCGACTTCCAGATCCGGTGCCGCTTCCCAAAGAGTGGCAAGCGCTTCGCGCATCTTAAGCGACGTGTCAAAGTCCCGAGTCCCGAAATTTGATGATGACAGCAAGGCAACTTTCGGTGTCAGACCAAAGCGACGGATATGCTCGGACGCCCGCAACGCGGTCTGGGCGATTTCTGTGGCGCTTGGATAGTCATTGACATAGGTATCGGTCAGGAAATAGGCCCCACGACGGTTGATCAGCAGCGACAGCGCAGAGCATTCCTGAAACCCGTCCTGCAGGCCGATGATCGACTGGACTTCCTGCAAATGCTTGCGAAAGCGACCATCCAGACCACAAATCAAGGCATCCGCATCCCCACGCGCCACGGCCAGTGAGCCGATGATGGTGGTGTTGGAGCGAACGATGGTCTCGGACGCATCCGGATGCACGCCCTTGCGGCCAACACAGGCAAAATATTCTTTCACATAGTCACGATAGCGCGGATCGTCCTGCGGGTTGATGATGTCGCAATCCTCACCCGGCTTGAATCGCAGACCAAACCGTTCCGCACGCGTTTGCATCACGTCCGGACGCCCGATCAGGATCGGTTGCGCCAATCCATCTTCGATGGCGATGGCAGCCGCGCGCAAAACGCGCTCATCTTCCCCGTCGGAATAGATCACCCGCTTGGGATCGCTCTTGGCCTGCGCGATCATGTTTTTCATGATCAGACCGGAGCGGAACACAAAGCGGCCCAGGCGTTCATTATAAGCTTCAAAATCTTCAATTGGCCGCTTGGCCACCCCGGTTTCCATTGCCGCCTTGGCAACGGCTGGCGCAATGCGCAAGATCAGGCGCGGATCAAACGGGGTCGGTATCAGATAGTCTGGACCAAATGGATACAACTGGCCTTCGGCAGCACGCGCAGCAACTTCGGAAATCTCTTCCTTGGCCAATTCGGCAATCGCCCGCACGGCGGCATGCTTCATTTCCTCATTGATCGTGGTCGCTTCCACATCGAGCGCGCCACGGAAAATGTAAGGGAAACAGAGCACGTTATTGACCTGGTTTGGATAGTCAGATCGTCCCGTGCAGAGCATGGCGTCTGGGCGAACCGCTTTGGCCTCTTCGGGCATGATTTCCGGCGACGGATTGGCAAGCGCCATGATAAGCGGATTGGTGGCCATTGTCTTGACCATGTCCGCCTTCAACACACCAGCAGCCGACAAGCCAAGGAAGATGTCCGCACCTTCGATCACATCGCTGAGGCTGCGAAGGTCGGTTTTCTGGGCAAAAACAGCCTTCCACTCGTCCATTTCCTCGCGGCCTTCATAGACCACACCATCAATATCGGAAACCCAGATATTCTCTTTTTTCGCGCCCAGAGAGACCAGCATATGCAGGCAGGCCAGCGCTGCAGCGCCCGCACCTGATGCGACGATTTTGGCTTCCCTAATGTCTTTTTTGGCGTGGCTGAGGCCATTCATAACCGCAGCGCCAACAATGATCGCAGTGCCATGCTGGTCATCATGGAAGACAGGAATACCCATCCGCTCGCGCAGTTTGCGTTCAATCTCGAAGCATTCCGGTGCCTTGATGTCCTCCAGATTGATACCGCCAAAAGTAGGCTCCAGCGCCGCCACCACATTGACGAATGGATCGATCTCGGTCTCATCCACCTCAATGTCAAACACATCGACACCGGCAAATTTCTTGAACAGAACAGCCTTGCCTTCCATCACAGGCTTGGATGCCAGCGGACCGATGGGACCAAGACCCAGCACCGCAGTGCCGTTGGAAACAACCGCGACCAAGTTGCCGCGAGCGGTATAGTCAAAAGCCTTGCCCGGATCTTCAGCAATGTCATTACAAGGGGCAGCGACCCCGGGGCTGTAAGCAAGCGCCAGATCGCGCTGGTTACCCAGCGGTTTCGTCGCTGCAATTTCCAGCTTACCGGGCTGCGGATAGGAGTGATAAAAGCACGCTGCCTCATCCAGCTCGCTTCTGGCTTTGGTCTCTTCGGTCATGATGTGTTTCCCGCTTTGATTATGTCTTCTTGATAGTCCCGCTGACGTCGGCACGCCTGATCTGCCGCGCTGCTTGAAAACCCTTAGGTCAACTGGTCGCACACTAGACCTTTTGCGTAGAAATTGCGATATTGCCCGATCAAGAAAAAGCAGCCCGCGCCATTTGTGACGATTGCATCCCATAGACCTATCCTTTTGGATAGGTGAGCATTCACATCGCTTGAGAAAATTTTCCAAACACGCCGACGCTCAGACGCAAAGACAGTCTTCCAGGGAAGCCCTTCTGCGCGAAATGATCAGACCAGCCCGATCAGGCTGCGGCCTCTTCGGTCTGATCTTCGGTTTCACTCGCTTCGGCCTTCGGTGCGCTGGGCGCCACCCGCTTTGCGCTCGCTTTGAACAGATCAACAAAGGAACTTGCCGGCAATGGCGGAGCAAACAAATAGCCCTGTGCTGCGGACACGCCCATCTTGCGCAGCAAAAGAACCTGTTGTTCGGTCTCTACCCCTTCGGCAATCACGCCGATATCAAGTTTTCCTGCCAACTGGACAACACCACCGACCAATTCTTTGCCGCCAATACCCTTGTTCAGGGAATCAACCATCAGCTTGTCGAGCTTGAGAATGTTGACACCAAAGGTCGACAGGTTATGCAATCCGCTATGGCCCGACCCCACATCATCCAGAGCGATGTCCGCCCCAAGCGCTTGAATTTGCGAGATCACATCATTCGCCAATCCGATTTCATTCAGAGGCACCCGATCAGAAATCTCAAAAACCAGATTGTTGTAGGTTAGAAGGCTGTCCTGAAAGATCTCGCGAATATCTGACACGATCGTGTCATCAGAGAGTTGATGAGAGAACAGATTGAAGGACACATGAAAATCGAGCCCTGTCGCTGCAACAGGTGCCAGAATATCGCGTGTGGCTTCCATGATATGACAGGATACTTCCCGCGTCAGACGGAAATTCTGAGCCAGTGGAATGAATTCATGCGGCGGCACGCTGGAACCATCAGGCTTGTGCCAGCGAGCGAGCACTTCGCAGCCGGTAATCATGCCTGTTTCCAGATCGACAATCGGCTGCATGAAGGGAACAAATTCACCATTATCGATGGCGTCGAGAATCCGGTCGCCCTCATCGGGACGATAGCGCCCCAGATAATATCCCCACAATAGGAAAACCAACCCGAAAAACACGCCAAATGCGTTGATGAGTTCGCGCATCTCCTTGGTCACCGCATAAAGCGCATCCTCGGAAATCGAGATATCGACTGCAAACGGCAAAGAACTCGAAAATTTATGGAACTTGACGATCATCTCGCCTTGCATATTGGTCGGTTCCAAGATGTACCAGGGATTACCGGCCCCCATAGACAACATGGCAATGCGGTATGGCCGCAATTCATGGCGAACCGGGTCAATTCGGATCAACTCGCCCGGAACACGCGCCACCAGACGCCGACCATTGGCCACATGACGCGCAACCAGCAAAGACGGTATCTTGTCCGCACCCTCACCTGACAGGGAAAGCGTGGTATCCGGGCTGTTGGCAGAGAAATTCGGCAACAAGCCTGCCTGCCGCGACGATTGCCCTATATCCGTACAGACCAGATTGCCATTGCGATCCACCAGACCAATGGTATCGACCCAGGGACTCGATCTGGTCGCTTCGCTATAGAGATACCGGTGATCGGCGGTGCAAGAAAGACCATTGGATTGCGCCAGCCGATTAAGAACCTCGATGGCTTGATTGGTCGCATGTGAGGCCCGCTCCATCATGAGCAGACCTTCAACCTCAACATCGGCTTCAATGTCTTTTTTAACTTGCCACAACAGCACAGATCGCGCCCCAAGCGTCAGGGCAAAGGCCCCAATCACTCCAAGCAGCATAAAAAGCGCTATCTTTTTCCCGTTTCTGATCATGGAACCCTGCAAGTTAATACACTCGCATTGGACCACAAAGCGGTGAAAAATCGGTATATTTTTAAGTAATACAAGAAGTGGCAACAAAAAACATCAGGGCCCACCGCAAGGATGGAACAAGTGCCCACAGCGCCTATGCGGACTTCAGAGCGAGCGCTTCGGATCGCCCATCTTTAGCTGCGGCGGATGCATCTTGCTTATCTGTCTGTTTGTCCGTTTTGCCACCCAACGCTTCGACCAGCTTCAAATAGGCGCTGGCTGGCAGAGGTGGTGAGAAGAGATACCCCTGCGCCTCATGAATGCCGGATCGCCGCAGATAAGCCAATTGCTCCTCAGTCTCAACACCTTCGGCAACGATGACCATATCCATGCCGCGTGCCATTTGGCTAAGAGAATCGACAATCGGCACTTGCTTTGTGTCAGCTGTGATTGCATCGACAAACAGCTTGTCGATCTTGATGATATCCATCCCAAGCGTCTGCAGGTAGGTGAAGCCACCATGCCCCGTCCCTGCATCATCCAATGCAACCCGGATCCCGAGCTTTTGCATTCGCATGATGATGGCCCGTGCCCGGTCAAGATTATCCAACGGCTGCCTTTCAGTGATTTCAAACACCAATTGGTCGAATCGCAAGCCACTATTGCCAAAGCATTGCTCGATTTCGGTGACCACACGCAAATCGTCGAAATGGCGGTTGAACAGATTGATAGCAACCTTCAAATGATGGCGACCCTGATAAGCCCGGCCCAAATCCTGTGCCACCTGCGCCATAAGCGATGCGGTCATGGGACGGGCGAGCCCCGTAGCTTCGGCTGTATCGATAAAGTGTCCCGGTGAAAGGATTGTACCGTCTTCCTTGCGCCAGCGCACCAACACTTCGCAGCCAGACAACCGACCACTCTGAATATCGAGAATCGGTTGATAGTAAGGGATAAATTCGCCCCGCTTGATACCCTCTTCAATAGAACTGAACGGGTCCGGTTTCTTCAAGGCGATGCGCACGAAGAAGATCAGAATAAGCACACCGGTCAAAGCACCAAAGCCATTGATGATATTCATCGCACCACTCGATGCGGCCCATGCTTCATGAAACGGGACACTGACGGACACCGACACCGGATAGCGTTTTGACTTTTCCTCGTGCGTGATCAGATCACCATTCAACTTGGGATTCTCTTGATAGGCAGCAAAGGGCGCTCGCTTCATCAAGCGACTTTCCGGCGTGGTCTCGACGATTTTTGTGCCATTATCCAGCTTGATCGACAGTCTTAAGTGACTGGAGAGGTCATTCTCACGGTCATCGAGATTGAAGGCATCCTCCAGGATGAAACCACCAATCGAGACCTTGTCATCGATCAACCAATTGACCAGCAGTCCGCCCATACCGGTGTCTCGATCCTTCACAGCGACATAGCTAAGATGATCAACCTTACCGACTTCCCTTTCAGATATGGGATGAAAGCTGGCGCTCTGCTGCATCGACGAACAATACATAAATTCGCCGTTATAGATCAGCCCGACGTCATGCACGGCTGGATGCCGCAAGATCATCGCCCGAAACCGGTCCTGCAACGCCTTGTCACAGACAGGCACGCTGTAATGCGGCAACACTGAAAAGATATCGATGGCGGTCTGGATCAAAGTCTCCGAACGGGCCAAGACACGCAGCGAGGTTTGCGCCAATTGATCGTGCCCCTGCTTCATAACGTAGTCACGCATGAAGATGTTCGCCGCAAACAAAGGCAGGACACCCAGCACGCCCCCAACAAGGAGCAGAATTATGGTTCTGATCGATTTTCGCAAGACGCTTGGTCCTCCATCTATCCCGACGATAGTAATGGAGCCCTAACATTGACTTAATCCAAAGCCCTCGACTGAGCAAAAAAGCCGCCTTTACAAGATCAAAAATGCAAGAATTCACAATTTGATACGCGCAAATGCCGCCCCGCGAGACAGGCGCGCGCCCGTCAATACCGCTTCACCAAAATTTGCCTTGTCTTTTCTCGCCATCCTGCGCAGACTTCTTATTATCGCCATGAATACAAATGAAGGTTGCCCGTTCAAGCGAAATGATCCGCAAAATGAGGCAATCCATTTCCGCTGCTAACAAACTCAGATTTGATGTCTGACCGTTGGACCGGCCTTGGCCCAGCTCCATATTTGACCAAACTTGTCTTTCAGAAATCAAGAGGCATTTGACGATGAAACGCCACGCTCTCTCCCTTTCTTTTCTTCTTTTCTCCACCGCGCTGGTGCAGGCCGATAGCGACGCCGAACAAGCCTTTCAGGCCATGATCGATGATGCAAATGCCTCCGGTTGGCTGACGGTGGATGTGGGTTCAACCCATTATCAGGCGGACAAAGACCTGCTGACCGCTCAGAATGTTATTTACAAAATCAATTGGACTCTGCCCAACAGCAACCACGAAACCACACTCAACAAAGCGACCGATGACAAAAAGGAAAATGAGGGCAGCGACGACGTAACCATCGCCATGGAATTGAAGATCCCGACCATGACCGGTTCCGGCCTGACCCAACGCGAAGACGGGATTGCCTTTGACAGCTTCACATATGAAGGCTTGTCCGTTGATTTGACCGTTGATGCCCCCGGCACCAAGAATGATTTGCACATGCAAGCCCGCGCCCTTGGGAAAGATCGATCCGAAGTTGGCTTCCAGCCCTTCCTCGGAGAATTCAAGATTGCCCCATCGCGCCCCATCGGCAGCTTCCTTGACTATATCCGCCCGCTTCTGACCAAACCGTCCTATGAACAATTTAGCTCGGACGGGTACACCATGGCCCAATTCACATCTGATGGCACCGCAATTGATGACCGAGAAATCGGCCCCTTTACGCTCAAGGGATTTGCGAATGGGCGTCTGGATCAGATGGAGATGTCCTATCAGAAAGGCGAGATCTTATTGATCGAACCGGGCAAGAAATCCAACGATGAGTTGCCGTTCGATCACGTCAATTTCGAAACCGGCAAGACGGTCTACGAAAACTATGACATTGCCGCTCTATGGGCTGCTTTCGACCCTGGCATGCCTCCCATCGAAGGCACCCAAGCCCTCCTCAAGCGGGCAACGGTCGACTCCATGCGCTTTTATGTTCCCGACATTTTCAACATGGAATTTGGACCATCCATACAGAAGGACATCTCGGTTCGGCAGCCCGCCAGCCATATCGTGCCTTTGCTTGACAAGATGATGAGCGAAAACAAGACCCCCGAAGAGATGCCAACGGAAGATCAAAAAGCTCTGATCACGGCCGGTTTCGATCTGGCGCGCTCCTTCTCTTACGGTCTGGGTGAAGTCAAGGATATGCAGTTCGAAGCCACGATCCCGGAAGGGGATATGGCGGGGCAAAAGATCAATGCCAAAATCGGCAATATGCGCGTCGCCAACATCAACAAGGATGGCATCGGAGAAATGTCTCTCTCCGGCTTTGATTTTGCCGGCCCTCTTGGTGTCTCAGCAACCTTTGATCGCTTTGCCATCGAAAATCTGGAATTCCCGAATTACGAACATATCGAAGCGGTGATCGACAAGAGCCTTGCCGATGAAGAGCCGACCACGGCAGAATCTGCCAAACTGGCACCCAATGCCATCAAGCTGGTTCTTAATGGCTTGAAAGTGAGAGATCCGAGCGCCAACACAGTCAGCGCCAACCAGATCCTGATCGAAGCCAAGAAACAAGGTCTAGCCATCCCGACCCTGATCAAGACCCGCATTTCCGACCTGTCGGTGCCCAAAAATCTGATCCGCCATCCGATGGTATCGGTTCTGATGTCACAGCTCGATATGGAACGCCTGCTGGTCAATGAAGACATCAGCCTGCGTTGGGATGAAGCCAGCGAAAGCATCAAACTCGATCCGATGAATATCGAATTGGCCAACATTGCCAAGCTTGATGGTTCGATCATCTTTGGCGGTATTTTGCGTGCCTATCTCGACGATCCTGAAAAGGCGCAAGCAGCCATTGCCACTGCTACGGTTTTGCCATCCTCCCTCACCCTGACCAACCTTGGCGGCATCGATCAAATGATCAATCTGGCCGGAGGAATGACGGGCATGGGACCAGATCAGGTGCGCACCTTTGCCGGAGGTCAGGTGCAAGCCATCCTCTCAGCCTTCACCAAACCGGACTTTGCCCAGATGGTGGCAGGCCAAGTTCAGACCTTCCTTAGCAGCCCGGACAATTTGACCATTATGCTCAGACCCGGCGCACCGGTGCCCGTCGCCCAGCTACTGGGTGCGGTTTCTCAGGCACCCCACGCCATCCCGGATATTCTGAAGATCGGCGTTTCTGCCAATCAGTAATCGTAGTCACTACCCATCGCACCTTTTCCCTAAGGTGCGATGGGAACTTGAGACGGCAGGACGATAAACCAAAATTTAGCTAATCGCTCAGAATTGGCCTACGATCACACAAACAAAAAGGGCGTTCAGTTGAACGCCCTTTTTCTATTTGAAAACAGACTTTTAAGACAAAGTCTTATTCCGGAAGATTAAGCCGCAAATGCAAATCGCGGAGCTGCTGGTTGGTAGGCTCGCTTGGCGCGCCCATCAGCAGATCTTCGGCCTGCTGGTTCATCGGGAACAGGGTGATTTCGCGCAGGTTCGGCGTGCCACACAGCAGCATCACAATGCGGTCAAGACCGGCAGCCATGCCACCATGCGGAGGCGCGCCATACTGGAACGCGCGATACATGCCGCCAAAGCGCTCGATCAGAACCTCTTCATCATAGCCAGCAATTTCGAAGGCTTTTTTCATCACTTCGATCTTGTGGTTACGGATCGCGCCGGAGCCGATTTCAAAACCGTTGCAGACCACATCATACTGATAGGCATCAAGCTTGAGCGGATCGGTTTCTTCCAGCCCTTTCAACTCACCCTTCGGCATGGAGAATGGGTTGTGGCAGAAATCAACTTTCTCTTCGTCATCATTCCACTCATACATCGGAAAGTCGACGATCCAGCACAGCTCGAAACGATCACGGTCGATCAGATCCAGCTCTTCACCGGCCCGGTTACGAGCCTTGCCGGCAAAGTCGTAGAATTTTTTCGGATCACCCGCCACAAAGAAGCAGGCATCCCCGGCATCCAGACCAAGCTGGGTGCGGACCGCTTCGGTGCGTTCCGGACCGATATTCTTGGCCAGCGGACCAGCGCCCTCAAGGCTGCCATCGTCATTCTTGCGCCAGAAGATATAGCCAAGACCCGGCTGACCTTCGCTCTGCGCCCAGCTATTCATGCGGTCACAGAAGGTCCGCGAGCCACCGGTTTTTGCCGGAATGCCCCAAACCTCATTCTGCTCTTCTTCCAGCATGCGGGCAAAGATCTTGAAGCCTGAACCGCGGAAATGCTCCGAAACGTCTGCCATCTCGATCGGGATACGCAGATCCGGCTTGTCAGAGCCATATTTGCGCAGAGCTTCGGCATATGGAATGCGCGGAAATTCCTGGGTCACCGGCTTGCCATCAGCAAATTCGGCAAACAGATCGCGGATCACCGGCTCCATGGTGTTGAGCACGTCATCTTCAGTAACGAAGCTCATTTCCACGTCGAGCTGATAGAATTCGCCCGGCAGGCGGTCAGCGCGAGGATCTTCATCACGGAAGCAAGGGGCGATCTGGAAATATTTGTCAAAGCCAGAGATCATCAGCAGCTGTTTGAATTGCTGTGGAGCCTGTGGCAGGGCGTAGAATTTGCCCGGATGAATACGGCTTGGCACCAGATAGTCGCGCGCGCCTTCTGGAGAAGAGGCAGCAAGAATCGGGGTCTGGAATTCATTAAAGCCGATATCCTGCATGCGACGGCGTGCAGAGGCGATGATCGCAGAGCGCTTGAGAATGTTGCCATGGATCGTTTCACGACGCAGATCGAGGAAGCGATATTTAAGGCGCGTATCTTCCGGATAGTCCGGCTCACCAAAGACCGGCAGAGGCAGCTCTTTAGACGCGCCCAGCACTTCGAGCTTGGAGATAAAGATCTCGACATGGCCAGTCGGCAGATTTGTATTGATGGTATCGGCGGACCGCGCCTTGACCTCACCCTCGATCAGAATGCACCATTCGCCGCGCACTTTCTCGGCTTCGGCAAAGGCAGGAGAATCCGGATCGGCCACGACTTGGGTCAGACCATACTGGTCGCGCAAATCGATGAAGAGAAGACCGCCATGGTCACGTACGCGGTGAACCCAACCGGAGAGGCGAACGTGCTCACCAACATGGCTTTCGCGAAGGTCGCCACAGGTATGGCTGCGATAAGGATGCATGAATAATGTCCTGATTCTAGAGATACCGGACCCCTCACCCCTTTGAGGCAAGAGCGTCCATCCCGATTTGAAAACTCGACCGAAAAATCGACCCGCACTTAATAGAGGGGATTTCCTTCGGTTTCAATGAAAAAGGGCGCGCAGATGACGCCCTCGATGCTTCTGGCCGGACCGTGCATTTCTGAACCGAAACTGTCAAGGCAGAGGACCGGCTTCAACCCTTTTTTGCGTGAAAAACACCTCTTGTTCCGGAGATTGAGGCCTCCAAGCGATTTTTTGCAGCAACTAATCCCCATTTCACGGGCATTGTCTTAAAGAGTGGGCGACAAGCCTGTATTGTTTCTATATAAGCTATTGCGCAATGAAAACTATTACGTCCACTGCCGAACTGGCAGACGCCTGTACCCAATTCGCCGCGCATCCCTATGTCACCGTAGACACGGAATTTCTGCGTGAAACGACCTATTGGCCCAAGCTGTGCCTCATCCAGATGGCAGGGCCGGATCTGGCTGTCATTGTCGATCCGCTCGCGGACGGTATTGATCTGGCACCCTTTTTCAAATTGATGGCCGATGAGAGCGTGACCAAGGTGTTCCACGCTGGGCGGCAGGATATCGAGATCATCTATCATCTCGGCAATCTGATCCCCGCCCCCATGTTCGACAGTCAAGTCGCAGCGATGGTCTGCGGCTTTGGTGATTCCATATCCTATGATCAGCTGGTCCTGCGCCTCACCGGCAACCGGATCGACAAATCCAGCCGCTTCACCGACTGGTCCCGTCGTCCGCTGACCGAGAAGCAATTGACCTATGCTTTGGCCGACGTCACCCATCTGCGCGATGTTTATCACGCCCTGCGCGCCAATCTTGACGAGCAGCAGCGCAGCGAGTGGGTGCAAGAGGAAATGCTAATCCTCACCTCGCCGGAGACTTATTATACAGAGCCGGTCAATGCCTGGAAGCGCATGAAACTGCGCATTCGCAAGCCACGCGAATTTGCAGCCCTCAAGAAGCTGGCCGGTTGGCGCGAGAAGGAAGCCCAATCGCGCAACGTGCCGCGCAACCGGATTTTGAAGGACGAAGCCATCTTCGAACTGGCCATTCAACAACCGCAAAACCCGGAAGCTTTGGCCGCCCTGCGCTCTGTCTCCAAAGGATATGAACGCTCCAAATCCGGTGTCGAGCTGCTTGAGCTCATGCACGAAGTGGCCAACATCCCCAATGAGGATCTGCCTGACGTACCAAAGGGAAAGATCCAGCCCGAAGGGTCTGGCGCGGCGGTCGACTTGATGAAGGTGCTTCTCAAGCTTACCTCAGAGAGGCACGGCGTGGCAGCAAAGGTCATCGCAACTGTTGATGATCTCGAAAAGATTGCCTGCGATGACGATGCCGACATTCCAGCATTGAAGGGTTGGCGCCGGGAATTGTTCGGTCAGCATGCTCTGTTGATCAAAAAAGGGGAGCTTGCCCTGCGCCTTGAAGGCAAGAGAGTGGCAACCATCGAATGTGAACCGCCTGTCCTGCCGGAAAAGAAACCGTCAAGCAAGCGTCGCCGCAAGCCGAAAAAGCAGGATCCGATCCAGCAAGAGGCAGCCGCGCAAAATGCGGCCCCAGCCACAGCGGAACAAGCGCCTTCGCAGACAGAATAGAAAAAGCCGATGCCAGCCTCAACTGACATCGGCTTTTCATTCGATATTTCCATCATCAAAGCGTCAGGCTTGTCCTGACACCTCTCCGATCGTGTCAAGATCGTCTTCCAGATCCGGCTCGACCCGCTCGGCACCATCAAGGCGCCTATAGGCCAACGCCCCATAGGCGGCCACCAGACGGCGCCACATTTCGGCAATGCCGTCGATCATCACCCGATCATCTTTCAGCACCACCTTGATTTCCAGCAGCCGGTCGCGCTCCACCTTACAGAAAGTCAGAGCCATCTCGGAGGGTTGCTCCGCGTCTATACGGGTCACTTCGATCCACGAGGCTTCTTGCCCAGTCACAGACAAAACACTGCGGGCCATGACGAAATCCTGTCCCGGAGGGAACATGCTTTCCGCAACATCGACCAGACGCACCTGTTGCCAGCTCGGCCAGATCTCGGAGACGAACGCACCGCCCTGCTCGGCCTGATCCTGTTTGCACCAGGCAATGTCGCTGACGCCCTGTTCGACAAGATCCTCTTCGAATGTCACCCGGACTTCCGCCAGATAACAATAGTCGAGAACCGAGATCCGAGCGCCATCATCGGTGTCGGCAATGGCTGTCTCATCGCAGGCGGCGAAATAGACATATTCCCCATAGGGATCCCGGTCGTAATAAAGCTCAGGCACCAATGATGGATCAGGCAGCTTTGCCCCCTCTTCAAGGGTGCCCTGCACCACAACCCATTTGACGCTGGATGTGACGTCCATTGTGTCACTCTTTGCCATTCATATCTCCGTTGCCCAATCAGGTAGCCTGATCAGACGAAACCCTTTTAACGCTCGACAACCGCATCATAGCCGAGCAGGCGAATGAAACTGGTGAAACGACGCACCAGCTTGTCATGAACCAACATCTTGAATTCATTCGGTATATGCAATGTCGCCACATCATCTTGAAGCGACACACGCAGATGCGGCAAGATGCCGGGCAATTCCCCGGCCGCCACATGGGTGAAGCGCAACGCGGCCCCGGTGAGCCGCGCCAGATTGCGCATATGCATATCCGTCACCGCTCGCATCCTCAGGCTCATGTTGGAACCCGACAGACCCTCGAAGCGGAAATAGTTCGACATGGCCAGATAGGCCCGCCCCGGATGATCTATACCAATGAAGGAACCATGCGCAATGACATTGAGGCTCTGGGTGCCGCGATAGTCAGGATGAGCCCGCCAACCGATATCTGCCAACAGACAGGCGGCACGACGCAAGCGCTTCTCATAGGTGGTTTCTTTCACCTCCAGAGTTGCATAGACCTCATCCATCCAGTCGGCCAGCTCATGGGAATATTGTGGTGCACGCGAACGCAGGACACACAATTCCTCGCATGCCGTCATCAACGGATCCAGCGCCTGCTCTTGCTCTGTCAATTGCTCATAGAGATGCCCTTCGCGGACGCCCAGCGAAGACATGACGACTCGTTTGGGCTTGCCGATCCGCAACAATTCATACAAGACCGCAGCACCAAAGGGCAGCAGGCCGCGTCTTGCTTTGGAGACAGCGCCGATCCCTGAAAAATCCTCGATCTCACCACGCATGCATTGGCGACAGAAATCCATCGCCTCGTCGGCAGCGATCTCATAGTGATGCATCACATGGAGCGGATAGGCGATCGAAGCCATATGCAATTTACCAAAGGCACGCCATGTGCCACCAACCGCATAAAAGGTCTTGCCCTTCAGATCGGCCATCTCAGGCGAGGCTTCAAGCGACTTGCGGGCAATCTCTGCTGCCTTCTTTACTGAGCCGTTCGCCATGTCCTGAATGCGCAAACCACCCAGCGGATAGGTCGATCCATCGCCAAGCTTGCTTCCATTCACGTCCATTAGTTCGAGGCTGCCGCCACCAAGGTCGCCAACAACGCCATCAGGCTCCAGAATCGCCGAAATGACCCCGAGCGCCGATTTGCGGGCCTCATCCTCGCCGGACAAGACGCGCGGCTCCACGCCACAAATCTGAGCAACTTCTTTCAGAAAGGCCGGGCCATTCTTGGCATCGCGCGCAGCAGCAGTCGCCAACACATGAACGTCCTGAACACCGGAATGATCCAACATGAAGCGAAAACGCTTCAGCGCATTCAGCGTTGCATCCACGGCCTTTTTGTCGAGTTTGCCTGTAGAGGCGACCCCTTTGCCAAGGCCGCATAACTGCTTTTCGTTATACATGGGCACCGGGGCGCGTGCGAGTCGCTCATACATGACGAGACGCACGGAATTGGACCCGATATCAATGACGGCGACAGGGACGGATCCGGCGATCCGGCCCTGAATGATGAACTTGTCCGAGGAATCACTATCCCTGGAATCGTTCGGTAAATGCTGTTGGCGCGTCATGTTCTAGTGAGTCACCTCGTCCCGACAGGCTTGGATTGGTCATAAAGAATTTATGGACATTGAAAGGCTGTTCCCCTTCCGCAGGCCGAATGCGACGCGACGATCCATCCGGCAGGATTTCCCAGCTCTGCTGGTTATCCATCAGGTTGGCTGCCATGATCTGATCCAGCACCTGCGCATGCACTGTCGGATTTTCCACCGGAATGAAGGTTTCACAACGGCGGTCCAGATTGCGCGGCATCAAATCAGCCGACCCCATATAAATCACCGCATCGGGGTTTGGCAATTCCTTGCCATTGCCAAAGCAGACAATTCTGGAATGTTCCAGGAAGCGACCAACAATAGATTTGACCCGAATGTTGGAAGATAGCCCCGGCAATTGCGGCCTCAGACAGCAGATGCCGCGGATCACCAGATCAATCTGCACCCCGGCCTGACTTGCCCGATAGAAGGCATCGATCAACTGCGGATCAACCAGCGAATTGGCCTTGGCCCAAATCCGCCCCGGACGTCCCTGACGCACATGCTCGATTTCCTTCTCGATATATTCAAGCAAGGTGCTGCGCAGGGTGTAGGGCGACACCAGCAAATGCTTCAATTCCGCAGGTTCCGCATAGCCGGTGATGAAATTGAAGACCCGTGCCACATCCATGGCGATTTCCTCGTTCGCCGTAAAGAAGCTCAGGTCGGTATAGATCTTGGCGGTGATCGGGTGATAATTGCCGGTGCCCGTATGGCAATAGCTGACAAGACGACCGGCCTCCCGACGCACCACCATCGAGAGTTTCGCGTGGGTTTTCAATTCGATGAAGCCAAAGACCACCTGCACACCAGCGCGTTCAAGGTCGCGCGCCCAGCCAATATTGGCCTCTTCATCAAACCGGGCTTTCAGCTCCACAAGGGCCGTCACAGACTTGCCCGCGTCAGCCGCTTCGACCAAGGCGCGGATAATCGGAGAATTTTTCGACGTGCGATACAGTGTCTGCTTGATCGCCATCACGGCAGGGTCGCGGGCGGCCTGGGTGAGGAACTGCGCCACGACATCAAAGCTCTCATAAGGATGATGGATGATCAGATCCTTCTCCTTGATCGCAGCAAAACAGTCACCATTATGCTCGCGGATCCGCTCAGGGAAGCGGGCATTGTAGCGCTTGAATTTGAGATCCGGACGCTCGATATCGACCAAATCAGACAGATCATTGAGCGCCAGAGGCCCATCAATCTCGACCATTTCATCTTCCACCACGTCAATGACCCGGGCGATGAAGGCCCGCAATTCCGGCGGTGTACTGGCTTCGATTTCCAACCGGATGACCAACCCGCGACGGCGACGCTTGAGCGCAGTCTCGAAATGGCGCACCAGATCTTCCGCCTCTTCCTCAATCTCGATGTCCGAATCCCGAATGAGCCGGAAGGCGCCAAGCCCCTTGACGTCATAGCCCGGAAAGATCTTGTCGATGAACAGAGCCACCACCTGCTCGACCCGAATGGACCGATTGCTTGCAGGGCGATCATCAAGGCTCGGCAGCATGACGAACCGGTCAAGGGTGTGCGGCATGCGCACGATGGCCGTCAGAATCTCATGATCGTCGGTCGCTTCAAGATTGAGCACCAGCGAGAAACCCAGATTGGGAATGAAGGGGAAAGGATGCGCAGGATCAACGGCAAGCGGGGTGAGAACCGTGAAAATGCCTTCAAGGAAGGTCTTCTCCAGCATCTCCATATCCGCAGGCGTAAGATCCTCCGGCTCGATCATATAGATGTCTTCAGCTTCCAGTTCCTGACGTAGGGCCCGATAGCGCTCTTGCTGGCGATTGACCAGATCATTGACCGCTGCATTGATCTTGACCAGCTGCTGGCTCGGATCCAGTCCGTCCGCGCTGATCGAATGAATACCCGCCCGTGCCTGTCCCTTCAGACCGGCCACACGCACCATGAAAAATTCATTCAGGTTGTTTGCCGAAATCGACAGAAAGCGTAGGCGCTCCAATAGCGGATGGTTGGGATTTTCGGTCTCTTCCAACACCCGGCTGTTGAAGCCGAGCCAAGACAGCTCGCGGTTGACAAAGCGGCCCGGGCTGCGCATCAGCGCTTCGATTTCCTCTTCGGTAGGGTGCAGATCATCCAGAGCGCCGTCATCGGATGCGCCATTCTCCTGAATCTGATCGGTGCCGTTTTCATTGTCGTCATTCTGTTCAGAAGTCGTCTCATAAGTGTCTGACATAGATCTCTGCCCGTTGCTGTCCTGCCAAAATAGCCCACCGTTAGCGCAACCGCGCTCAGGCCATTTTGTTCCCCACCCAACCACCGGTTCCCGAATATTCCAGAGGAAATCCGGTTCCCGTTGTATGAAAAGAAAGCGTGTCACCGCTTACGTCGCCCATTCGCAACCGACCCGCCCCAACAGGGCAAAAAACCAGAGGAAAAGCGGCATAAGATGGCCGCGCCAAGTCTCGGAATGCCCTTTCAAAATCCAACATGAAAGGCATGTGAATCACAACGGCACCCAAACCCAGCCAATATAGCTCCAGCATAGCATTCTTGTGACGTTTGCCTCAATCCCATTGAAACCAAAGCATGATTGTGAACAGGCAAACAGATCGGCCCCGCGCTGCGGCTTTTCGCCAAGGGATGAGACGAGGGATTGGATAAGGCTCTAAAGATGCCCGTCATCCAGTTCCTTGAGAATGGCAGAAGCAAAGGGTCGGGTGATTGTCCGTCTGCGCGCCAGCGCCTCGCGATCAATGGCATCCACCACCTTCAGAGCTGCCGCAATCGATCGCTCCATTCTCAGAACGATAAATTCGATCACCGACGGGTCCGGGGCCAGTTGCCGATCAGCAAACAGCTTGACCAACACCGAGCGCAACAATTCGTCATCAGGTTCGAAGATCTCGACCGGCGTGGTCAGCCGCAGTCGAGACATCAGATCCGGCAAAGCCACACCCCAAGCATCGGGCCATTCCCGTGCCGTGATCAGCACATAGGCGCCCGCCTCACGGGCGGAATTCAACAAATGAAACAACGCTGTATCATCCCGCTCCGGGCCATCGGCATCTTCCACCACCACCGCGCCATCGGCCACAAGCTCAATCGGATCGCCTTTATTCAACTCTTCAAGGGTCAGAATGCGCGCGTGGCTACGCTCCTGCCAGATGCGCGCCAGATGCGACTTGCCGGCCCCGACAGGTCCGGCCAGCAACAGCCAGGTCGAAGGCCAGTCCGGCCAAAGCTCGATCATGTCGAAGGCAGCCATATTCGACGGGCCGGGCAGAAAATCCTCCCTGCCCATTGCCGTCTCATGCGGCAGCCGCAATGACATTTGATCACTCAGCATCCTGCTACTCACTCCTGTTGGACCGATCCGGCGAGACTTCAGGCCTCATCGTCCGCGTCCTCTTGCGGTTTCAAGACCAGACCGCCCCTGGTGCCGCGATAAAGCGGGGAATTCAAATATTGTTCGAGAATATAGCGCACAACCACACCAACCGCAGCGGCAGCAGGCACGGCAATCAACATGCCGACAAAGCCGAACAGCGAGCCAAAGGCCAGCAAGGCAAACATCAACCAGACCGGATGCAGGCCGACCCGCTCCCCCACCAGACGCGGCTGCAGGATATTGCCTTCCATAAACTGACCAAAGGCAAAGATCCCCAGAGCGATGCCAATGGGCACAGGATCGGGCCAGAACTGAACAATGGCCACCCCACCGGCGACCAACAATCCCAGCGTCGCCCCGACATAGGGAATGAAGCTGATGACACCGGCCCCAAGGCCAATCAACAGCCCGAAATTCAACCCAAGCAGCGAAAGGCCAACCGCATAAAAGACCCCGAGAATGAGACCGACCGTGATCTGCCCGCGCACAAAGCCTGACACGCTTTCATCCATCTGGTTGAACAAACGGCGGATGGTGGGCTGGTGATCGCGCGGCAGCCATCCGTCGATGGTCGAGACCATACGGTCCCAATCATACAGCAGATAGAAGGCGACAACGGGCGTAATGACCAGCAAGGCCAGCATGTCGATCAGCGCCTGACCACCATTCCATAAGGACTGGATCACCGTGCCGATCCACTTTGCACCCTGCCCCATCAGATCCTTGATGTTATTCTGCACGCTGGCGGCATCGAAATCCGACAGGAAGCGTGGCAGAAAATCGGAACTCGAATTGAGGATCAGTTTTTGCAAAGAGGCCATGTAGCTGGGGAATTTCTCGGCAAATCCGGTCATCTGGTTGGCCAACGTCGGCACCAGCACCACCAGCATCATGATGAAGATCAACACAAACACCATCAGCACCGACACCGTCGCCCACATGCGGTTCATGCCCAGGCGTTCAAAGAAATCGGCAACCGGATCCAACAGGTAGGCCAACGCCATCCCCGCCACAAAAGGCAGCAGAATGCCGCGAAAGACATAAAGGCCGACAATCATCACAACCAGTGCGACGAGCCATACGGTAAACTGCTTTTGCAAGGTCATGAAGATCGCTCCAATCGAGGCATATTGTCAAAGGCCTTTTAGATAGTCGATAGCTTCGTCTCTAGCCATCCGTTATGGCCATAGCAAGGCCCTTGTGGGTCTTTCCCTAAAAAGTCGCGACAGATCGAACCCGAGAATCACTCGTCTCGCGCCATATGACCGGCCCAGTCCACCAGATAGGCAATGGCTGACGTGACCGTAAAAATCACCACGATATTGCCCAGTATCTGCTGCTCTCCATTCAGGGACAATAGAGATCCAAGCTCTGCCAGAACCAAGCCGGCAAACAGGATCTGCACCGTGGTGTTTGCCTTGGATATCATCAGCGGTTTCATCGGCACCGGGCGATCCAGCATCCAGGAAAGCACCACTGCCGCAACGATGAGAATATCCCGGCTCACCACCGCAATCACCACATGGGTCGGAATTTCCAGCATAAAACCAAGCGTGACATAAATACTGACCATCAGCGCCTTGTCAGCCAGCGGATCGAGATAAGACCCCAGATCCGACTGCATGTCGAATTTACGCGCCAGAATGCCGTCTATCGCATCAGAGACGCCAGCGACCATGAAAGTCCAGAAGGCCAAATCATAGCGCCCTTCCACCAACAGCCAGACCAACAAGGGCACCATCAGCATGCGGGCGATGGTAATGATATTGGGTATGGTCACAACTCAAACTCTTTTTGACTAATCTTGTTTCTTGGTGTCACGGAGACCAAAGGGGGTAGGAAAGCGCAAAACTGCCAAAGAAACAGGCCAGAAGACGCGCTGGTCTGAATATGCGAACGATGGCAGCATCACCTCTCCCTATTTGGACACTTGGCATGTGATTTCCAAGCGTTAATCCACCTTCCAAAGGCGCAATTCATGCTTTTTTTGAACAAGACTTGCTTTTGACGGCAAATTCGTGTGTCTCAGGAAAAATGCTATTTGCCTCTGCCCATTCTTTCAGGATGCTACCATGTCAGACCAGACGAACAAGCCAGCCAAATCCAACCATCTCACCTATGCTGATGCAGGCGTGGATATTGATGCAGGCAACGCCCTCGTGCAGGCCATCAAGCCGATTGTCAAAGCAACGTCGCGTCCCGGTTCGGATACCGACATCGGCGGGTTTGGCGGCCTGTTCGATCTAAAGGGGGCTGGTTTCAAGGATCCCATTCTGGTGGCAGCCAATGACGGCGTTGGCACCAAACTGAAAATCGCCATTGAAACCGGCAAGCACGACACGGTCGGCATCGACCTTGTGGCCATGTGCGTCAATGACCTGATCGTTCAGGGGGCTGAGCCGCTTTTCTTCCTTGATTATTTCGCCACCGGCAAACTGGATGTCGAAGCGGCCACCGACGTGATCGGTGGCATTGCCGAGGGCTGCAAGCAGGCCGACTGTGCCCTGATCGGCGGGGAAACCGCCGAAATGCCGGGCATGTATGCGGATCAGGATTATGATCTGGCTGGCTTTTCCGTCGGCGCTGCTGAGCGTGGCAGCCTGTTGCCGCGCCAGATTGAAGCCGGAGACAAGCTGATTGGTCTGGCCTCATCCGGCGTTCATTCAAACGGCTTCTCGCTGGTTCGGCGCATTCTGGAAACAAACAATTTGACCTTTACCGATCCGGCTCCCTTTGCCGACGGCAAAAGCATTGGCGAAGCGCTGCTGGAACCAACCCGTATTTATGTCAAGCCGATCCTCAAGGCCCTGCGTGAGAGCGATGGAATCAAGGCACTGGCCCATATCACCGGCGGTGGTTTCCCAGAAAATATTCCGCGCGTCCTGCCGGACACTCTGGCCGCGCATCTTGATCTGGCTGCAGTCACCCCACCAGCCGTCTTTGGCTGGCTGCAACAGCTCGGCGGCGTCGCCGACAAGGAAATGCTGCGCACCTTCAATTGCGGCGTCGGCATGATTGTCGTCACCGATGAGGCCAATGAGGAAGCCGTAATGGCCAGCCTGAAAGCAACTGGGGAAAGCCCGATTGCCCTTGGTTATCTGGCCCCGCGCGACGGCGATCCTGTCGTCTATGACACCATGATCTCCTTCGGAGTCTAATCATGAGTGCTCAGAAGAAACGCACTGCCATCCTGATATCAGGCCGTGGCAGCAATATGGAAGCCATTTTGGAGGCAGCGCGCGCTGCCGACTATCCGGCCGAGATTTCTTTGGTGCTGGCCAACAAGCCGGACGCCAAGGGACTTGAAACCGCGCAGAAAGCCGGCATCAAGACCGCCGTTATTGACCATCGCCCCTACAAAGGCGACCGCGAGGCCTTTGACGCCGAAATCCAGGCCATTCTGGAAGAGAATGCCATCGAGCTGGTGGTATTGGCCGGTTTCATGCGTATTCTGACCGCGGACTTCGTTGCCAAATGGCAAGACCGGATGCTCAACATCCATCCCTCCCTTCTGCCAGCCTTCAAGGGTCTACATACCCAGCAGCGGGCACTGGATACCGGCTGCCGGGTTGCCGGTTGCACCGTGCATTTCGTTCGTGCCGATATGGATTCTGGCCCCATCATCACCCAAGGAGTGGTGCCAGTGCTCGATGGTGACGATGAAGACAGCCTCACGGCCCGCATTCTCAAAGTCGAGCACCAAATCTACCCCCGCGCAGTGGCTCTGGTGGCTTCCGACAAGGTTCGAGTAGAAGGCATGCGCGTCTTGCTAAATAGCAGTGAAGACCGCGCACTGGACAATGACAGCATAGCGCCTTTGATCTGGTAGTCTTAAGTTCAGGCAAAAGCCCGCAAACCTCATCATCACACGCCACACGCGACGTGACATACAAGAAACAAGACGAGCAATGACGACGCAAAAAGAATTGATCATCGCTGGCCTGGCTCGTGACTGCGCCCACTCCCTTCCAGATCTGCTGGAAAAGCTGTCGCAGCTTGCAGATCTCTTCGAGCAAAGCAAATTCATCTTTCTAGAGAATGATTCACGCGATGACACCAAGGCGGTTCTGAACAGCTTCAAAACCTCCAGACCCGACGTCCATGTGGAGTTTTTCGATAAAATCGATCGTCTGCATCCAAAGCGAACCGATCGCCTTGCCTTCTTGAGAAACACCATCCTGAAAAAGGCCTTCTCCCTCTCCTCCACGCCAACCGAAAGCTATCTGCTGCTGCTCGATATGGATGGGGCCATCACCAACATCGATATTGATCGGATTGCAAACCATATTCGCAATGACGATGGCAGCTGGACCGGGCTATTTGCCAACCAGCTGGATCATTATTACGACCTGTGGGCTTTGCGCCATCCCACCTATTGTCCGTATGATATTTGGGAAAAAGTCCGCAACCGCCCAGCTGGAATGGACAAAAAACAAGCCATCGAGACCTATATCACGCCTCTGCACTTCTCCATCGCGCCAGATCGTGGGCTGATCGAGGTCGAAAGCGCCTTTGGCGGCATGGGGATCTACCGATTATCCATGCTGACGGAATGCCGCTATATCGGCCTTGATGATGATGGCAACGAAATATGTGAACATGTTGCTTTCAATCGAGACATCATCTCGAAGGGAGGCAAGCTGTTCATTGATGCCGGGCTGATCACCGGCACGGGTCGCGAGAACCATGCACCGGCCAAAAAGAAAAGCAGAAAATGGCTTGATAAGATGAGAGCAAAGCTTTCGAGAATCTTCTAGCCCTTCTCCCCGTCAAGGCACCAACATCTGATGATCAGGGGACGTCACGCAGCATCTCCCTGAACGTCACCATCAGATGTTGGATTGGCAACAGCTCACTGTATCACTTGCTGCATTTGGCATAATTGGTCAGCACAACCTTCTTTTGCGACCGTGAGAGCTCTCCGGAGCTGCGCGCCTTTTCCAACGCTTCCTTTGAAAGACCTTTGACATAGGCCTTCGCTGCGCATCGGCAATCGCCCAAAATACCCTTTGTCTCGCCTTTCTTGGCCCGTGCCCATTGATCATAGAGGCAATAATCAACCACGCGCGCGCGATAGTCATCCACAGTCAAAACCCGGTCATCGGCGCTGGCATCGACCACGGACATCGACAAGGTGGAAACAGCAAACAAAGCAGCACAGACTTTGCCAAGCATTCTGAACATCACAAACTCCTGGCCTTTCGGCCTCATTATTATCACTTGGGAGAGACGTTTCTCTCTGCCAATCATTCATACCGCCTGAAAGCCTTCAAAGGCGGTGCAAAGCATCGCAGCCAAAACAGTTGGTTTTCAGTCTTCCCAACCGTCACCCGCAATCACTTTAGAGATTCCACTCTTACAGGCAAAGCAAGATATGGATATTTTCCCAAGCTCACCTCTTGCCATGTGCCAAAATCCGATTTACCAGTGAAAAACAACCAATTGTTCGCGCGTCACTCCGATCACGCGGCCCGCCCTTTCGAGTGTCATCTATGAGTTTTGAAACCTGGCTGCTTTTTGTCGCCCTGTCTGTTCTACCTGCCTTCAGCCCGGGGCCCAGCCTTCTCTTGACCCTGTCCAATGCCCTGCGCTTTGGCGGAAAGCTGCCAATCTGGTCAGCCATGGGCAACACAACCGGAATGGTGCTTATCGGTCTTGGCGTGACCTATGGCCTTGGTGCTCTGATGGCCACTTCCAGCACGGCCTTTCTTGTGTTGAAGATTGTCGGTGGCTGCTATCTGGTCTGGCTCGGCATCAAGACTTGGCGTGACAAATCCTCTTTTGAAATGACAACGGACGTCGTGAGGCTGCCCAGCAGGCGCGGCATCTTTTTGACCGCCCTCGGTGTGGCCGTAACCAATCCCAAAGCCATTGCCATACAATTGGCGATTATCCCGCCATTCCTGTCCGATCCGGCAAGCCTGCATCGCGATGGGGCACTCATGGCAGTGACCTATGCCCTGATGTGCCTCATTAGCCATTTGAGCGTCGTGATGCTCTCCAGTCGCCTGCGCGGTTTCTTCTCCAATGCCACCCGGATGCGTTATTTGCGCCGGGGCATTGGCGCCACCTTCATGAGCTTTGGTGCCGCCTTGGCCGCAGCGAGCCGCTAAGAGGATCTAATATTTCTGGATTTGCGGCGCGTCACCATCAATTGAGTAGTAATCGCCCTTGTCCTTGACAAAGATATGCTTGCCAATCTCAAGGCCTGTGGGATCATCAAGACACCCTGCGGCAATCCCGATACCATCTTCATCATTCATCCGGTAAAACAGACTTGAGCCACAGAAGCGGCAAAAACCGCGCTTGGCGAAATCGGAGGAGTCGTACCAGGTGAGGCCCTGATCCTCGATGAAATTGACCTGATCAAAAGGCGCGTGGGTGGCCGCCCAGACATGGCCGCTTGATCGTCTGCACATTTTGCAATGACAAACGCTGACATCCTTGCGCACCGCCTCGACTTCAAACCGCACCTTGCCGCAATTGCATTGTCCCGTGACCATACTGTCCCCCCGGTTGTTTCAAGTGTTGCTGTTTCCACTCGTGTTTATCGAGCATAACGCCTATTTGCGCTTTGCCAATCGCATGCCAACAAAAAAGGCCGCCTGCATGATGCAGACGGCCTTTTTCATGAAATGGATCGGATAAACCGATTAGCCAACGATCTCGTCGTCGGAGAAGAAGAATTTGATTTCTTCTGCAGCGGTTTCCGGAGCGTCGGAACCGTGAACGGAGTTTTCGCCGATGGACAGGGCGAATTCCTTGCGGATGGTGCCTTCAGCAGCTTCTGCAGGATTGGTAGCGCCCATGACTTCGCGGTTTTTCGCGATGGCATTTTCACCTTCCAGAACCTGAACGACAACAGGCTCGGACATCATGAACTCAACCAGTTCACCGAAGAAAGGACGCTCTTTGTGAACAGCGTAGAAACCTTCAGCCTGTTCCTGAGACATGCGGATACGCTTGGAAGCAACGACACGCAGGCCAGCTTCTTCAAACTTGGCGATGATTTTACCGGTCAGGTTACGCTTGGTTGCATCCGGCTTGATGATGGAGAAAGTGCGTTCGATAGCCATCGAAATAATCCTCGTGAGATATGATATTATAAATGCGAAAGGCCCCATCAAGCACAGAAATCCGCAAAGGGTTCTGCCTAGGCTGCGGGCCGAATTTGGCCGCTATATAGCCGCCTGAGCACCGGGCTGCAACCCCCTTTCCCATTTCCCGACACCAGCCTGTCACTCCTCAACGGATTTATAGTGAAAAGTCGCATAGTTCGGTCATTTCGCAGCCATTCGTCGCATATGGCACCATCCTAGGTGCGTTTGGATTTCCGCCCCAATCCATCAAACAGATCAAGGCAACGCTCGAACCATTCAGCCACCGGATCATCGGCCTCAAGAAAAGCAAAATCAGATACCATCCGCCCCCACTGGAGCGAGCCAAACACGCAATAATCGGCATAGATCGGACTGTCTCCGCCGATAAAATCCTGCTTGCGAATGGTCAAACGCAAAGGCAACAGGCTGTCACGAAAGCGCTTGACTGTCTCCTCGCTGCGATCCACCACTTCATGCAGCTGCTTGCCAAAGCGTTTCTCCCGGCTCTGGCGAAAATAGTCCTTATCCGCCTCGTCCAGACCGTTATAGATATCGAGCAGGGTGAACCGGACAATCTGGGCATCCACTGTCGCGTTGGTCCACCAGTGCATGAATTGCGCCGTGCGAATACCTCCTTCGCCGCGAAACAGACTTGGCGCGTCGGGATAGGCCTTTTCCAGATAGATGGCGATCTCGAACGTTTCCCGGATCACGCTGTCTTCATCCACCAAAACGGGCAGCGTCGTCTGCCCACCGCCTTCGATACTTGCGATTTCGGTGAACAGGGTTGGCACCGTCTCGCAATCGAGCCGTTTGTGCGCCAGTGCCATCCGCGTCCGCCAGCAGGCGGGCGAAAATCGAAAGCTCCGGTCAGCGCCACACAGATCATAAAGTTTGATGGTCATGCTCTCTCCTCACGTCTTTTTGCCCCGACCTAGCTCAAAAGCATTTGGGGTCAGATTGGCCCCGGAGTGTGCAACGTGCCATGGTCGATGACCAGCAATTTCCCGGCCAGCGGCCATTTCCCCATTCACATCCGTGTGTTTTCCTCACCACGTCCGACACAAATGTTTCGGGATAAAGGCAGCGAGCACCGTTGTGCGATTGCCAAGGGGCGGGAAATGGGGCACAAGGCAGGAATTATGCTTCATATCAATAATCTCACGTTCCGCATCGCTGGTCGCACTCTGTTTGAGGAAGCCACCCTTGTCATACCCGAAGGCGCAAAGGTTGGCCTCGTCGGGCGCAATGGCACGGGCAAGACGACCCTGTTCAAAATCCTCGTTGGCGAACTCAGTCCCGAAAGCGGCACGGCCGCGATCCGCAGGGGGGCTCGCGTCGGTCAGGTTGCACAGGAAGCCCCTGCCAGCGATGAGACCCTGCTCTCATTCGTCCTGAAGGCCGACAAGGAACGCACCGCCCTGCTGGCGGAAAGTGAGACCGCCACCGACCCGAGCCGCATTGCCGAAATCCAGCTACGACTTGCCGACATTCATGCCCATTCGGCAGAGGCCCGCGCGGCCACCATTCTGCATGGTCTGGGGTTTGATGCAGCAGCCCAAGCACGCCCGACCCGGGATTTCTCAGGCGGCTGGCGCATGCGCGTGGCTCTCGCGGCCATCCTGTTCGCCGAACCGGACCTGCTGCTGCTTGATGAGCCGACCAACTATCTCGATCTTGAAGGCACCCTGTGGCTTGAATCCTATATCGCGCGCTATCCCTATACCGTTATGATTATCAGCCATGACCGCGATCTGCTCAACAAGGCAGTGGATCACATCGCCCATCTCGATCAATTAAAGCTGACATCCTATCGCGGCGGCTATGACCGGTTCGAACGGACCCGCCGGGAAAAGCTCGAGTTGCAGCAGAAGATGCGCACCAAGCAGCTGGAACAGCGCGCCCATATGGAAAAGTTCGTCGAGCGTTTCCGCTACAAGGCAACCAAGGCCAAACAGGCCCAGAGCCGTTTGAAAGCCTTGGAGAAAATGGCCCCGATTGCCGCCGTGATGGAAGATCACATCCACCCCATCACCTTCCCCAATCCGCAAAAGACCATGGCCCCGCCGATCATCCGGATGGAAAGGGCCTCGGTCGGCTACGAGCCCGGCAAACCGGTGCTGCGCAATCTCAGCCTGCGCATTGACCCTGATGATCGCCTTGCGCTTTTGGGCGCCAACGGCAACGGCAAGTCGACCTTTGCCAAGCTGATTTCCGACCGTTTGCAAATTGACAGCGGTGATATTTTCCGAGCCAACAAGCTCGATATCGCCTTCTTTGCCCAGCATCAGCTCGACGAGTTGCGCCCCAATGAAAGCGCTTACAATCATGTGCAGGTGCTGATGCCTGACGCGCCAGAACCAAAGGTTCGGGCGCGGGTGGCCAATATGGGCCTTGGCATTGAGAAAATGGACCTACCCGCCAAGAGCCTGTCGGGAGGCGAGAAGGCGCGTTTGTTGCTGGGGCTGGCCACCTTCCATGGGCCTCATCTCCTCATTCTCGACGAGCCGACCAACCATCTCGACATCGACAGCCGCGAAGCGTTGGTCCATGCAATCAATGATTATGAAGGGGCAGTCCTGCTCATCTCCCACGACCGGCACCTGATCGAAGCCTGCGTGGACCGCCTGTGGCTTGTCCATGACGGCACCTGCAAGCCCTATGATGGGGATCTGGAGGATTATCGCCGCTTGCTACTCGCCACCCGCAACAATCCCGACAGCACGGAAAAGACCAAAAGCAGCACCGGTGAGAGCAATCAGGCGATCGAGAAACGCCGCTCTGCAGCAGAGAAACGCAAGGAACAGGCCCCTCTGCGCCGCAAGATTCAAGCCGCCGAACGCGACATGGACAAGATCCGCGACCGCATGGCAAAGATCGATGACATGCTCGCCGACCCGGATCTGTTCGCCAAATTCCCCGAAAAAGGCGCCAAACTGTCCAAGGATCGCTCCGACTTGTCAGATCTGCTCGAAAAGATCGAGGAAAAATGGTTGGAGATGAGCGAAGAGATCGAGGATTAGACCATGCCTCAATCCATGTCGCTGGTTGCAATCGTTGTGCGCGATTATGACGAAGCCATTGACTTCTATGTCAACAAACTGGGCTTTGATCTGGTTGAAGACACTTATCAGCCAGAACAGGACAAACGCTGGGTGACCGTCCGGCCAAAGGGTGGCAGTGCCTTTGCGCTTTTGCTGGCCCGTGCGTCCAACGACCATCAAAGCCAGTATATTGGGGATCAAGCCGGAGGCCGTGTCTTTCTATTCCTGGAAACAGATGATTTCTGGCGCGATTACAAGCTCTATCAAGAGCGCGGCATATCCTTCGTCCGTGACCCGCTGAAGGCAGACTATGGCACGGTAGCGGTCTTTGAAGACCTATATGGCAATCGGTGGGATCTGGTCCAGTATGACCAGTCCCCACTCAAGCAGCTTTAGCCTTCAAGGCGGATAGGTCCAGCGTCAGAAGGTGCGCGCCCACTGAAAGCAACTGGCGACGCTCCCATCATTGAAGCGTTCAATCCGAACCTTATTGTTGTTGCTATATTTGCTGCAGAAGGTCCTGAAAAGGCGGTCAGATGCGCCAGATTGTGGCAACTTGAAACAACAGGAAAACAAAAACGCGCATATCGATACGTCAGGCTTTTTTCTGCCAGCCACCCCGTTCGGTCTGCTGCCAATAAGTCACCGGAAAGCCAGCATCCTTCAAGGCGCGCCAGCTTTGCCGCGCTGCCTGCAAGGCCTCCTGATCATTGCCGTCAAACATCACGATGGCGCGCTCCAGTCCCTCAAGCAGCGTGAGATCAGCCTCGGGCGTCGCACCATCAACGAAAAATCGCACAGCGGCACCATTCTCCGCCTTGATGGGGTCTGAGCCGATCAGCACCGGTTGGCGGTCACCATGGGCCATGCTTGCAGGCCCATGGGCCAGAAAGCTGTCGTCCCGCCATGTCCAGAGATGATTGTCGAGCGCGGTTGCCCGCTCCTTGGAGCCGGTTTGGACAAAGGCGAACCACCCCTTCTCGACGCATTTCTCCAGCAACAAGGGCAAAGTGCCTTCCAGCGGCTGCATTTGCAGATGGTAGAAGAAAATGTCGGCGGGCATGAGATTAACTAATAAGGTAAGAAGCAACTAATGACGAAACTATTCCGAGCACAACCGTTGCAACACTGCCAAAAACCACTTTTAAATACCCTTTTTTATTCATTTTCAAGTGCTCTTTGTAGAGCTTGTCATCACCAGCATTTAAATCAATAAATGACCCTTCTGATACACTATCGATACCCTTTTCTATATATTGCCCAAGGGTATAAAACAAAAATGAAATTCCGAATCCGCAAATACCTGTCGCAACCAAGGCAAAGTAAAGATCCTGCTGCGTAGAACCATCAGATGCGATTATATTATCCAAATAAACAAAAATAAAAGCAGAAAAAACCAAAAGGGAAAGAACCCTTGTAATCTTCGGAGCAAGATGAGAAATATCTTGGAACTTATCAATAATGCCCCTTGAAGTTTTGTAACTAATTCCTTTCAACCAGTCCTCAATGGTATGATGTATATTTCTCGCTACCGTATAATCAATATACTCAATTGATATGTTAGCAGGCCGAGATAACACCATTCGCATCAACGTATCAATTCCACCGCTAGCCCCTTGGATTCGATGTAGTGCGGCCACATTTGAACCCAAGCGAATAGTAACCTTATAACTTTGCGGCTTACTAATCTGAGGAAGAACAATTAGAAAATTATATTTAACAACCACCATTTCACACGGACTTGCGATTGTCTTATCGTATAGCTTAAAACGATCAAATGAACTAAATTCTGCTTTCGACTCATTTACATGATATACATAAACACAACAATTACTCGAAACAACATTATACTGCTCTA
Organism: uncultured Cohaesibacter sp.; assembly: GCF_963677725.1. Lineage (NCBI taxonomy): Bacteria > Pseudomonadati > Pseudomonadota > Alphaproteobacteria > Hyphomicrobiales > Cohaesibacteraceae > Cohaesibacter > uncultured Cohaesibacter sp. The sequence continues at coordinate 4,567,131 of NZ_OY782507.1, read as the reverse complement.
AAAGTTGTTTCATTTTAAAATTTAATTGATCAAGATTCTCAAAACTAATCTTAAACCCGTAATTATATGATCTTGATAAACTTTCTGTTTTACCAGTTATTTCATTGTAAATATCCTGCACGATTTGCATACTAACAACGTGATCTTCGACACCGTTGTCACGACGTCCAATTCGCACGGTCCGACCATTCTCGCCATTTGGATTTCCGCTAACACGCCTGATATTCACCCTATATCTCCACTTAAAATTTTACCTTCAATCTATACAACAAAAAAAAGAGCCTAAACAATAGGCTCTTTTGCAAAAGTGAACTAGCCTATTTCAGCTATTTACACTTCATAATTGTCTTTGACCAGACGGTCGAGCAGACGCACGCCGAAACCCGAAGCCCAGGTCTGGCTGATATCGGTCTTGGGCGAATCCATCGCGGTCCCGGCGACATCAATATGCAGCCATTCGGTGTCCCCTGCGAAACGCTTGAGGAATTGTGCAGCGGTGATCGAACCGGCCCAGCGCCCGCCGCTATTCTTCATGTCGGCAAACTTGCTGTCGATGATCTTGTCATACTCTTTAGACAAAGGCAGACGCCAGACGGTTTCCCCGGTTGCCTCGCCCGCTTGGCTCAATTGCGCACATAGACTGTCGCTGTCGGAGAAGATGCCAGCGTTTTGCGTACCCAGCGCCACCAGAACAGCGCCGGTCAGCGTCGCCAGATCGATCATGAAGCGCGGCTTGAACTCTTCCTTGGAATAATGCAGCAAATCAGCCAGCACCAAGCGCCCTTCGGCATCGGTATTGATGATTTCAATGGTCTGACCGGACATTGAGGTGACGATATCACCCGGACGCTGGGCCTTGCCATCTGGCATATTCTCAACCAGACCGATGATGCCGATGGCATTGACCTTGGCCTTCCGGCCTGCAAGAGCACACATCAGGCCGGTTACGGCAGCAGCGCCGCCCATATCACCTTTCATGTCTTCCATACCGCCTGCAGGCTTGATGGAAATACCACCGGTGTCAAACACGACGCCCTTACCCACAAAGACCACCGGCGCTTCGCCTTCCGCGCCGCCATTCCATTTCATGATGGCAACCCGAGGCTTGCGTTCGGAGCCTTGAGCCACACCCAGCAATGCCCGCATGCCGAGCTTTTCAAGATCTGGCTGTTTGAGGATTTCCACCTCGGCGCCAAGCGATTCGAGCGCCTTGGCACGCGCCGCAAATTCTTTGGGTCCAAGCACATTGGCAGGCTCATTGACCAGATCGCGCGCCAGGATCGTGCCGTCGGAAATCGCATCATCCTTTTCCCAGGCAGCGGCAGCACCTTCAACATCAGAGCAGAGAATGGAAACCTTGGTGGCGTCTTTCTCTTCCTTCGGCTGGCCTTTTTCGGTTTTGTATTTGTCGAACGTATAAGCCCGTAATTTAAGCCCCATGGCCACAAGAGACGCAGCAGCAGCATCGAACTGCACACCGTCAGCTTCCAGAACGACAGACCCCTTGGCCTTGTCCTTCAGCGCAGCCATGGCAAGACCACCAAGGCGCAGATATTCGTTCTCACCAAGCGCCTCTTCACCAATTCCGACCAGCGTAACACCATCCAGATCAACGCCAGCAGGTGCAAGTATTGAAACAGTCGATCCGAATTTCCCTTTAAAGTCAGCAGCTTTCATCGCCCGACCAAGAGCACCAGAGCTGGCCTCATCAAGCTGTTTGGCCACAGGGCCCAACGCAAGAGACTTGCCAACCAACAGAACGGTAACGCCAGACTTGGGGGCAGTGACAGGATGAAATTTAAGATCGGGGAGTTTTGTCATAATGATCGTGTTTTCCTAGCTTGACGAAAAATCCGGTCCTTCCCGCCATGCAGGGCAACCGGATACGAAAGAATGAAATATCTTTGCCTTTAACTTGGAACCATCGGACATGAAGTTCAAGACGCAAAGGGGGAAACAAGCAAAATGGCCACCCTCATCATTGGCAATTGTACCCATCCAGCGCAGCCGATGAGATCAAAGTCCTGTCATTGTCATCAAAAGCACTTGCCTTTATGGGGCCATCAAAGCCATATATCCAACAAAGTGCGGCCCTAGCACCGTCGACACAGAACACCAAACCGGCAGATGACATCCGTCCCCATGAAGCTGATTGAACGCTATATCTTTTTCCGTGCAGCAACGGCTTTCCTGATGTCCGCAGCAGTCCTGACGGCCATTATCTGGCTCTCACAAGCCCTGCGCGACATGGATCTTGTCACGGCGAAGGGGCAGACGCTGCTGATCTTTTTCTCCATGACGTCGCTGGTTCTGCCAAACCTGGTGATGGTGATCGCCCCCTTTGCGGTGATGATCGCCGTCGCATATACACTCAACAGCCTGAATGCCGACAGCGAGCTTGTCGTCATCAATGCCACAGGTGCCTCGCCATGGGTGGTGCTCAAACCAATTCTGGTGCTTGGTCTCATCGCGACCTTGCTGGGCGGCAGTCTCAGTCTATATGCCGCACCACACGCGCTGGGCACTTTGCGTGGCTATATCTCTCAGGTGCGCGCTGACCTTGTCGCCCGCATCGTGAAGGAAGGCATTTTCACCCAAATCGATGATGGCATGACCTTCCATATCCAGAAGCGCGAGCCCAATGGCATCATGCGCGGTCTGTTCCTGTCCGATGAGCGCGATCCGTCTCGCCATATTGTCTATTCATCCGAATTTGCCCAAATCATCGAGACCGACACAGGCACCTTTCTGAAAATGGATCGCGGCACCATCCAGCAGCAGAATCACACGATTGATGAGAATGGCAACCGGATTGATGAAAATGATGATTTTGGCTCGGTCAATATCATTGAGTTTGATTCCTATGCCATTGACCTGACAAAATTCACCGGAGCCGGTGCGTCGGCCAACCGATATTTCAAGCCGCGAGAACGCTCAACGGCCTTTTTGTTGAATCCGGATCTCAATGATCCGTTCTATTTGCAATTTGTCGACCGGGCTCGAGCCGAATTGCATGACCGCTTTGCCAACCCGCTTTACAATCTCGTTTTTGCCACCGTCATCACTGCTTTTTTGGCGCAAGTGCGCACCACGCGTGAGCGCCGCGGCAGCGCCATCGCCATCGCGGTGACCATTGCCACCGGCTTGCGAATGATAGGCTTTGCCTCCATGAGTCTTGCGGTGCAAACGCCTTGGGCCGTGCCAGCCATGTATCTGGTTCCAATCATCTCGATCATGCTCAGCCTGTGGGTCATCATCACCGGCCGTCGGATCATACTATTTGACAATCTGATCCGTTCAATCGAGTTGTTCAATGAGCGCATTTCGCGTAGGCTGAAATCTGTAGCCGGCAAGCCCGACATGCAAGGTGCCCAATAAGGTCAGGTTTCCCCAGTGCCAAAGATCATTTCCCGTTATATCGCCAGACAATTTTTCTTCGCGATTCTGGTCAGCTTTATAGGTTGTTTCCTGTTGATTCTGCTGATCGACTTTGTGGAATTGATCCGCCGTGGGGGTGACAAGGAGAATGCCGACATCTGGTCTCTGTTCCAGATGTCGCTGTTTCGTGTGCCCGAATTCTCCGAACAAGTCATGCCATTTGCCGTCCTGTTCGGTTCCATGGCCGCATTCATCAACCTGTCTCGAAAGCTCGAACTGGTCATCATGCGCGCCTCAGGCATGTCCGCCTGGCGTTTTCTGAGCCCCGCCCTGTTTGTTGCTGTCAGCCTCGGCGTGCTGGCCTTTACGGTTTACAATCCGGTCTCGGCCTATTTGATGGACAAATCCCTCGAAATCGATGCCCGAATCTTCGGATCCAGCTTCAGTCCATCCGATCAGGCCTCCAGCCGGGATTGGGTTCGCCAACAGGGAGAAGACGGGGATTCCATCCTGAAAGCCATTTCAAGCCACGACAATGGTCGCCAATTGGCGGGCATCACGGTTTTCTCCTATGACAAGGAAGGCAACTTCCTTGAACGCGTTGATGCCAAGACCGGGCGACTCGAAGAAGGCTTCTGGCGCTTAAGTGACGTTCTGGTCAGTTCAGCCTCTGCTGCTCCGCGTCATTATGAGACATATCTGGTCAGCACTCACATGACCGCCGAAGAAGCCAGCGAGACCATGGCCAAACCCAGTTCGGTGCCCTTCTGGCAACTCTCCGCCGTTATCGAACGCGCAGCTCGCTCCGGCTTGCCTGCGCACAGATATCGCTTGCAATATCAAACACTCCTAGCCCGCCCCCTCCTCATGGCAGCAATGGTTCTTATCGCCGCAACCGTCTCCCTTGGTGTTTTTCGCTTTGGAAATGTGGGTAAGATGATTCTGGGTGGTGTTCTGGCCGGGTTCGTGCTTTATGTTGTGACCGAATTGGCAAAAAATTTCGGCAGTACAGGACTGGTTAACCCAATTCTGTCAGCTTGGCTTCCAGCGATTGTTGCGTCCTTGATAGGGTTCTCGATTTTGTTATATCAGGAGGACGGATAAGTATGATGAGTACCGTCCATACCAACAGGCTAAATACAGTGACTACGCGCCCTGAAAAAACGTCAGGTTTGCGCGCCTGTTTGCTTGCCTCGGTTTTGCTCATTGCCCCGTTCGGTTTGGTCCCTGCTGACGCGCGTGGTCTGTCAAATTCCCTCAATATCGACCGTCCGGATCAAAAGACCCGCATGCTGGTCGAAGCGGACCAGATGATCTATGACTATGACCGCGAGCGTGTATCGGCGGTTGGTAATGTTCAGATCTATTACGGCGTTTATGCGCTGGAGGCCGACAAGGTCACCTATGACCAGAGCTCCGCGCGTCTGATTGCCGAGGGCAATGTTCGCCTGACCGAGCCGGGTGGCAACATCGTTACCGCCAACTATATTGACATCACCGACGATTTCCGCACCGGTTTCGTGCGCTCCCTGCGTGTACAAACGCCTGAAAAGGCTCGTTTTGCGGCAGAAAGCGCCGAACGTCCCGACGATGACATCACAATCTTCGACAAGGGCGTCTACACCACCTGTGAGCCATGCCGCGACAATCCCAAGAAATCACCCTTGTGGCAGATCAAGGCCTCCCGGATCATCTACAATTCCAAAGACAAGATGGTCTATTACCGATCAGCCAAGTTCGAGTTTCTCGGCGTACCCCTGCTCTATACCCCTTATTTCGCGCACCCGGACCCATCCCGCCAGCGTGCGACAGGGTTCCTGTTGCCCTCTATCGGCTATGACAGCAAGCTTGGTGCCCATGCCAGCATTCCCTATTATTGGGCGCTGACCGACAATTATGACGTGACCTTCACCCCTGCCTATTACACAAAGCAAGGGCTTCTCGCTTCGGCCACGTGGCGCCATCATCTGGAAAAGGGCCAGTATGAAATCTCCGGTCACGGCATTTTTCAGCAGGATCCAAGTGAATTTGCTGGTACCAGTGGCGATCAGGATTTCCGCGGGGCCATCGAATCAAAGGCAGAATTCGCCCTCACCAAACAATGGAAGTTTGGTTGGGACGTTGCCATGCTGTCGGACAAGCGGTTCCTGCGCGACTATAATCTGACCAATGACGACGAAGACAAGCGCTCGACATTGTATCTGGTTGGACAGGGCGAGCGGAACTATTTTGACGCACGCGCCAACTATTACAACATCATGACGGACAATCTGAGTCAGGGCCAACAGGCCATCATTCATCCGTCTGTTGATTACAGCGCCTATTCCAGAAGACCCATTCTGGGCGGCGAAGGGCGTCTGAAAATCAATTCAACAACCCTGACCCGCAACGAAGCCAACAATGAAACGGTCGGCGGCGTCACGCGCACCTATGGCCTGAATGGCAATTACAATCGCACCAGCGTCGAAGCCAGCTGGAAACGAAAATTCATCGCTCCGGGCGGTCAGGTCATCACCCCATTCACTTCGCTGCGCGGTGACTTTTACTGGATGCCAAGCAAATCCGGTGCCCCCGCAGCATTGGTCGATGATGATTATGCCTTCCGTGGCATGCCAACCGTCGGCATTGACTATCGCCTGCCGATCCTGGCAGTGAACGGCACGACATCACACATCATTGAACCGATCGCCCAGATCATCGTCAGCCCGAATGAAGCCCATGTCGGTGCGGTGCCAAATGATGACGCGCACAGCCTGATTTTCGACGACAGCATCCTGTTTGATCCGAACAAATTCTCCGGCTATGACCGTGTAGAAGGTGGAACCCGCGCCAATCTTGGCTTCCAATATCGCATGCAACTGGCCTCTGGCTGGTCGTTCAACGCTTTGGCCGGACGGTCTTATCATCTGGCGGGGCGGAATTCCTTCTCACAGCAGGACCTGACCAGCACCGGACTGGATAGTGGCCTTGACAAGAATGCGTCTGACTATGTCGCCCGGGTTGGGATCAATGCCAACAGCAAGTTTCAGGCTGTTGCGCGCGGACGGTTTGATGCCAAATCGGCTGACCTGAAATATGCGGCAATTGAAGCTTCCGGGACACGCGGTCGTGTTAGCGGCACCCTTGCCTACAGCTACACCGACAAACGCCCATCCGCCGGGATTGACACCGTGCGGCAGGAATTGTCGACAGCCGCCGCCTTCAAGCTGAATGAATACTGGACAGCAGCAGCTGCGGCCCGCTTCGACATGGCAAAGAACGACTTTGTCGAAGGCACGCTTGGTCTGAAATATGATGATGAATGCTTTGCCATCAGTCTGAACTACTCCAATGAGCGAGACGTCTATACCGACGAAACCAGCGAGCAGAAAATTCAGTTGAGACTGGATATCAAGTCCATTGGCGGCGGCAACTTCAGCCACAACTTCTAAAATGGGCGTCTTTAGATTGCCGCAATTTTGCGATTTTCTTTGACATAGGCAGGTCTGACGTCTGATTTGGGCCTAAAATTTGTTAAACTAAATTCTGTTCTCGCTGTTCAGGATGACGACAACTAACAGCGACAATGATGGAACAACGAGCGGATCCATGACTGACATTCGATTGAAGACTTCTGCCCTGTTGCTTGCTCTGGCCATGACGATTCTGGTTATGCCTCCCCTCGTCCCACACGCAAATGCCAGTGGCATTGTTGCTGTCGTCAATGGTGCCGTCATCACCGATTACGATATCGCACAACGGCGCAAGCTGGAACGCCTGCTGTCTGGTGGCCGACGCAACCTGAGCAAATCCGCTGCCCTCAATTCGCTGATCGAAGAAAAGTTGAAGCTGATTGAAGCGCGCGATCGCGACCGTCTGCCTTCGGATTCAACGGTCAATAATGCATTGGCCAGCATGGCAAAAAATGCCAAGATAACAACCAAACGCATGGTCGGGATTTTCAAAAGGTCTGGTGTCAGCGAGGATGCCCTCAAGGACTGGCTCAAGGCTCAGTTGGCTTGGCGCACTCTGATTCGGGCGCGTTTCAATGCGCAAGTCCGGGTCGAAGAAGCCGAAATCATGCAAGCCCTCAGCGAAAAAGACGACTCCAAGAAAGATGTCAAATCGACCGTTCAGTTCGATTTGATGTCTGTTGTCTTTGTCACACCGTCCAACATGTCCAAAGCCAAGCGCAATCTTAAACTGCGCGACGCCAAGCGTTTCCGCAGCAGCTTTCAGTCCTGCGGCACCGACATTGAAAAAGCCCGCCGCCTGACCGACGTTGCAGTGACCCGCGTGGGACGACGTGATTCCAACTCTCTGCCAGCAGCCTTGGTCAAAACCCTACGTGATACACCGGTGAATCGTTTGACACAGCCGCGGAAAACGGATACCGGATACGAGATGCTGGCCGTGTGCGGCAAGAAAGACCTCGGCAAAGAGGTCACCTTGCGCGATGAGATCGAGACAAAGCTGAAAGACGAAAGAAGCAAAGCCTTGTCGCGGAAATATCTCTCTGAATTGCGCGCACGCGCTGTCATCGAAAAGCGTTAGTATCATCGCAAAACAAAAATCACTTTGATGACAGCAAGCACGATCAGACAGATGTCGGGGACCATCGCCTGAATGCCAATTTTCTGATCCGGATCGACTACGTCGCGTTTGCCTTGCAAACTGCAGATTGCGTGGCCGTAGCGCTTGTGCTGTCAGAGAGCATCGCACCCTGTTTCAAGGATGCATGCCCGTGCCAACTCGATTGATCAGGAAACAGTTATGTCTATAAATCCAGATATTCTTGCCGTCTCAATGGGCGAACCCGCAGGCATCGGCCCGGAGATTGTTCTCAAAGCATGGCTTGCCAGCGAAAAGGAAGGCCTGTCGCCCTTCGTCGTCTTTGGCGATCCGGAACTGCTCGAAAGCCGGGCAAGAATGTTTGGCCTGTCCGTTCCGATTCTTGAATGCGACCTGGATGATGTATTCGACGCCTTCCCGATGCATTTGCCGGTCATACCGCTCGAAAACAAGATGAATAGCAATCCCGGACAGCTGGAAATTTCAAACGCTGCCGCCGTCATTGAGGCGATTGAAAAGGCAACGGCCGCTGTTCTCGATGGCAAGGCAAAAGCGCTTGTTACCTGCCCAATCCAGAAATCCAATCTGTACCGCGCGGGTTTTGAACATCCCGGACATACGGAATTTCTGGGTGTGCTTTCCGAACAGAAAACCGGTCAGAGCGCAACACCTGTGATGATGTTTGCCGGCCCTGAATTGCGCACCGTCCCTCTGACAGCCCATATTCCGCTCAAGGATGTGCCAGCCGCGGTCACGCCAGAACGCATTGAGCAGGTTGCCCGCATTGTCGCCTATGATCTCAGAAAAGGCTTCGGGCTTGACTCGCCGCGCATCGTGGTCTCCGGCCTCAACCCTCACGCAGGTGAAGACGGCAAAATGGGTACAGAAGATGAGGAAATCATCGCGCCAGTGATCAAGAAGCTGCAAGCCGAAGGCATTCGCATTTCCGGTCCTTATCCCGGCGACACCCTGTTCCACAAGCGCGCTCGCGAGAATTACGACGCAGCTATTGCCATGTATCACGATCAGGCGCTGATTCCGGTCAAGACCATTGCCTTTGATGAGACCGCCAACGTCACGCTCGGTCTGCCCTTTATCCGCACCTCGCCGGATCATGGCACCGCACTGGACATTGCCGAAAAAGGCATCGCCAACCCATCAAGCCTGATTGCTGCCATTGACTTGGCTGGCAAGTTGAAAGCCTGAATCGGCCCAGCCGCCCATCTTGCAGGAAAGCCAATAAGTTATGGCACAGATCGACAATCTTCCACCGCTCAGGGAGGTCGTAGAAAAGCACGACCTCAGGGCCAAAAAGAGCCTTGGTCAGAATTTCCTGTTTGATCTTAATCTCACCTGTCGCATTGCGCGTGCGGCAGGGGATCTCTCCAATCATACCGTCATCGAAATTGGCCCTGGCCCCGGCGGCTTGACACGTGCGCTTTTGCATGAAGGCGCAAAAAAGGTGATCGCCATCGAGATGGATCCGCGGGCCATGCATGCGCTTGAGGAAATCTCCCAGCACTATCCCGGACGCCTTGAAGTCATTCAGGCAGATGCCCTCAAAGTTGACATGAGTACGCTGGTGCCTAAGGGACCGGTGCGCATAGTCGCCAATCTGCCCTATAATGTCGGCACCCAATTGCTGCTCCATTGGCTGGAGCAAGATCCATGGCCACCATTTTATGAATCACTGACCTTGATGTTCCAGAAAGAAGTCGCTGAACGGATCATCGCGACCGAGGAAGACAAGGCTTATGGTCGCCTTGGCATCATTGCAGGATGGCGCTGCCACGCAGAGAAACTGTTTGACGTCTCGCGGGAGGCCTTCAATCCACCCCCCAAGGTCACCTCATCCATTGTCCATCTGACCCCCAAAGCCAATCCCCTGCCCTGCAAACTCAAATATCTTGAGCAAGTCACCGCTGCGGCCTTTGGTCAGCGCCGCAAAATGCTGCGCCAAAGCCTCAAGAGCCTCGCAGTGGATCAAATGGCGCTGATAGAAGAGGCAGGCCTTGAGCCGACCCAGCGGGCTGAAACGGTCTCTATCGAAGGCTTTGTTGATCTGGCCAATGCCTATGAGGCCATGAAGCAGGGATAGAAAGCCTCAGGCATAAAGACGAAAAAAGGCGCCCTCAAAAATATCAAAGACATCTCTGGGGCACCTTTTTTGATCCGACTGAAAAGCGCACCTTAACTCTTGTTCAGCATCTCGTCGACAAAGGTCCGGGCACCGATCACCCGCTCGCGCTTGTGGCGTTCCGCTTCGACAATCGAAGTAACCGCCTTGAAGGCCTTTTCCAGATCGTCATTGACGATCACATAATCATATTCATCCCAGTGGCTGATTTCGATCTTGGCATTTTCCAGCCGCTTTGCAATCACATCCTCGGCATCTTCGGCGCGGCGCACCAGACGGCTTTTCAGCTCTGCCATCGATGGCGGCAGAACGAAAATCGACACCACATCCTTACGTGCCGCTTTCTTCAGCTGCAAAGTGCCTTGCCAGTCAATGTCAAACAGCACATCACTGCCCTTTGACAGCGCTTCCTCGACCGGATCGCGTGGCGTGCCATAGAAATTCGAATGAACCTCCGCCCATTCCAGCAGATCACCGCGCTCGCGCATGGCATGAAAGTGCCGCTCAGACGTGAAGTGATAATGGACGCCGTCAATCTCGCTGCCACGCTTGGCACGCGTGGTCGCCGATACGGAAATGCGCAGATTGCGGTCACTGTCGAGCAGATGACGGCAAATGGTTGACTTGCCTGCACCCGATGGCGAAGACAATACCAGCATCAAGCCGCGGCGGATCATGGTTGGATTGGACATGGTGTGTTACTCCACATTCTGGATCTGCTCACGCAGCTGTTCGATGGTGGCCTTGAGGTCAAGTCCAATCGCCGTCAGACTGGTATCGTTGGATTTCGAGCAAAGCGTATTTGCCTCGCGATTGAATTCCTGCGCCAGAAAATCGAGCTTGCGGCCCACCGGCTTGCCTTCTTCCAAAAGCGCCCGCGCAGCCGCGCAATGGGCATAGAGCCGGTCCAGCTCTTCGCGGATATCTGCTTTGCCTGCCAGCAGCACAGCTTCCTGATAGAGACGATCTTCATCAAAGCCCTTGTCACTTTCAAGGATCCTGTCGATCTGGGCGTGCAATTTCGCGCGAATGGCCTCTGCTGTGCGGGCAGGACACGCTTCTGCTTGTTTGGTCAAGGCTTCGATCTCATCAATGCGTTGACGGACGATCTCGTCAAGCATGGCTCCTTCCTTGCGACGGGAGGCATCAAGATCGGCCACAGCAGCCTTGCAGCTTTCAAGGATCGCTGTGAACAATGCTGCGCGCGCCTCCTCGCTGTCTTCCTTCTCTACCGGCTCCAAGACACCCTTGATGCCCAGAATACCGTCAAGAGTCGGTTTTTTGACATCCAGCTTTCCTTCAACCAGCTTCATCGCCCTGAGCACGGCGTCGAGAACATCCTGATTGACTTGCAAAGTCTGGCCAATCGCTTCGGTCTGCATCGACAAGGACACAAAGCAAGACCCACGCGCCAGGCGCTGGGACAACAGATTTCTGACAGGGCGATCCAGATCATCAAAACCGTTGGGCAGGCGCAAACGCAAATCAAGCCCTTTGCCATTCACGGTCTTGATTTCCCAGGTCCAGCCATAGCCTTCCACTGCGCCACTGGCCCGGGTAAATCCGGTCATGCTTACAAGCGTCATCGTCACTTTTCCCTGACATGGCTCCGGGCAGCTTGCCACCAGAAGCACTCATAAAAATTTGCCCTACATTCTGTTCCAGCCCCCACCATGTCAAGCGACTGACGCGCAAAAGCGCGCCGAAGTGACCACTTCCCATAGCTTTCAACAAGGCAGGTGATAACCCAACGAAAAAGGGCACCCCGAACGGGGTGCCCTGATTTTTCAACGATGGAATTGAAAGCGCCTAGTTGTCTGAAGCGTCATCCTTGGCTGGCTTTTTCTGCGCATCAATCCGTTTGCGTTCAATATCCCGCCAGCGTTTCACATTGCGGTTATGCTCATCCAGCGTCTCGGCAAAGGCATGCCCGCCCGTGCCGTCAGCAACAAAGAACAGATCCTTTGTCCGACTCGGATTGGCAACAGCCTCCAGCGCTGCACGACCCGGATTGGCAATCGGCCCCGGTGGCAAGCCTTCGATCTGATAGGTGTTGTAGGGCGTCTTCTTGTCGAGGTCAGAGCGGAAGATTGGCCGCCCGGACGGCTTGCCCTTGCCGCCAAAAATGCCATAGATGACGCTCGGATCTGTCTGAAGTTTCATACCTTTTTTAAGGCGATTGACAAACACCCCGGCAACACGAGTACGCTCCTCGGCCTGTCCCGTCTCTTTCTCAACGATAGAGGCCAGCGTCACCATCTCATTCTTGTCCTTAAGCGGCAGATCCGGGGACCGGCGCGCCCAAATTTCGTTGACGGCACGCGTATGCGCATTCATCATCCGTTTGAGCATGTCGGCGCGCGAGGTGCCACGCGAGAATTTATAGGTTTCCGGCAGGATCGAACCCTCTGCCGGTACATCGCCAAGATCACCGACCAACACCTTGTCCTTTTCAAGCAAGGCATGCACCTGATAGGAAGTATAGCCTTCGGGGATGGTGATGGAATGCAGGATCGATTTACCCGAGGTCAGAACATTCATCACCTGATGCATCGAAATGCCCGGATTGAATAGATATTCCCCTGCCTTCAGATTGGATTCCTGCTGATAGGCTTTCACGCCATATTCAAACACCATCTTGTCGCTGATGATATTTTCCTGCTCGAGAATGCTAGCAATGGTCGCAAGGCCTGTGCCGCGACTGACCAGAACGGTTTTCTCCTTCGACAGTGGCCCTTCCTCAATGAAGGTCTGTTTGCCGTAATAGAGCAGTCCTGCCACCGTCAGAACCCCAAGCAACAGCACCGTCACGACAAAATTCATGAATACCACGATCGGATGGCGCACGGCCTTTGATCGGGTTGGTGGCGGTGGAGGGGTATCTGGCTCAATGGCCTGACGGGCACTGCGCGGTGCTTTCAATTGGCCATCATCGCTGGCAACCGTTTTGGCGGGTGCAGAAGATGTTTCAGCCTTGCCGTCACTGTCGGTGTCTTTCGCTGTGACAGCTTTTTCCGTCACATCAGACTTAGGCTCAGACTTGGCGTCAGTTTCGGTCCCGGCCTCGGCCTTGGACGATGCTTTGTCCCCGGATGTGTCTTTTTTCTCGGCACCATCGCTCCGGGAGGCATCCCCATCCACTTCGCCAGCCTTATCAGCCTTATCAGCCTTATCAGCTGACGCTGATGCATCAGGCTTGTCCGCCTTTGACTTACTGTCTTTCTGGCCGTCCTCGATGTTCTCGGTTTTACCGGCACCATCCTTGGGCAGTTCGTCCTTGTCTTTGGTGTCTTCAACCATATCAGCCTCAAGTCAAAAAACTGTATTCGGCAAGGGAAACGGCATCTGTCCGTTTGCCAGCATCATACGGGGCACCTTGCCGTCGTCCAGCCCGGCACAAAACCGGCTTGCATTCAGTCAGCAAGGCTCTAAGCAGTCTTCATGGCAAAAAAGAGACGGTCGATGACCGCCTCTTGTCGCAAAGCGATAGGATATATCCTATTCCGGCGCCTTCAAAATCAGAGAAGCATTGGTGCCTCCAAACCCGAATGAGTTGGACAGCGCCATCTTGATTTCCATTTTCTTGGCCTTGTGCGGCACAAGATCGATCTTGGTCTCCACCGAGGGATTATCGAGATTGAGCGTAGGTGGCGCGATCTGGTCGCGGATTGCCAGCGCTGTAAAAATCGCTTCCAGCGACCCAGCAGCACCCAACAGGTGACCAACCGCCGATTTGGTGGAGGACATGGTTAGCCCGTCAGCAGCTTCACCAACCAGACGCTCGATCGCACGCAATTCAATCTCATCGCCCAGCGGCGTCGACGTACCATGCGCATTGACATAATCGATCTGGTCAGCGGTAATCCCGGCCCGTTTCAATGCAGCACTCATGCAGCGATAGGCCCCGTCACCATCCTCGGCGGGTGCCGTAATATGGTGGGCATCCCCAGACAGACCATAGCCGATCAGCTCGGCATAAATTTTGGCACCGCGCGCCTTGGCATGCTCATATTCTTCCAAAACGACAACAGCAGCGCCCTCGCCCATGACGAAGCCGTCGCGATCCTTGTCATAAGGACGGGACGCTTTTTCCGGCTCATCATTGTAACTGGTCGACAAAGCGCGGCAAGCTGCAAAGCCGGCCAGCGACAAACGACCAATCGGGCTTTCGGTGCCACCGGCCACCATCACATCAGCATCACCAAGCGCGATCAAACGGCCCGCATCGCCAATGGCATGAGCGCCAGTCGAGCATGCCGTAACCACCGAATGGTTCGGACCTTTCAGGCCATTGCGGATGGAGACATAGCCAGAGGCCAGATTGATCAGGCGACCGGGAATGAAGAATGGGCTGATCCGGCGCGGACCCTTTTTCTGCAAGTCATAGGCAGCCGCTTCAATGCCCAACAGGCCGCCAATGCCAGAGCCGATCATCACGCCGGACGTGATCTGATCTTCATAGCTTTCAGGCTTCCAATCGGCGTCCGCCAGCGCTTCTTCAGCGGCCGCTATTGCGTAAACGATGAAAGGATCGACCTTGCGCTGTTCCTTCGGAGGCATGACATTGTCAGGATTGAAAGTGCCATCGGTTCCGTCGCCAAAATTCAACTGACAAGCGATCTGGCAAGCCAGATCTTCATGTTCAAAACCAGTGACCCGTTTGGCACCGCTTTTACCGGCCAGAATATTCGACCAAGTCGTTTCCACGTTGGCGCCCAACGGGCTAACGGTTCCCAAACCGGTTACGACAACTCGTCTCATCCTTAGTCTCCGATCCTTTTGTTCGTAGTCTCGCCTCATCAGGAACAGAACCGGGGGCGAGTGTGATCTCACAATCTATTAGCGCAAAAAAACGCAGAAGTAAGCCTTTTTCGACACTTATTCCAGTTGGACACACACCCTTGATCACCCCTTTTGCGGACGATCTCACCGGAAAATGCGACACACTGGGCTTTCCGCTAACAGTTTATACAATTCCCCCTATCGAGAATCACGCATGGCATCGCCGATCCCCTTCATCTCCCGGGACCCTAGATAAGCTCCATCCAAGGAAATGATTCTTTCAGACACAAAAAAACCGGAAGGAGCTCACGCCCCTTCCGGTTTTAATCCAATTGGCCCCGATCAGGAATCGGGCCCAGCCAAAGCCATTAGCCAGCAGCTTTGGTCAGGAAGGATACAGCGTCGCCAACGGTCTGGATGGATTCAGCAGCATCGTCAGGAATTTCGGTGCCGAATTCTTCTTCAAAAGCCATAACCAGCTCAACGGTGTCCAGGCTGTCTGCACCCAGATCGTCGATGAAGCTTGCATTATCGGTCACTTTTTCAGCTTCTACACCGAGATGTTCGATCACGATTTTTTTTACGCGTTCAGCGATATCGCTCATGTTACTTCCTCAAATTTGTCAATCGATCTAAAGCCCCACCTGATCGCGTCTTTTGTTGGTTGCGTCAGGACAGTGCCTTGTTTCATTGGCTTATGGCTTCTCGACTGACTTGTGTCTTGCGAGAGAGCCCCGGTGGGAAAAGAGTCCTACGAGGCATGCGCCAAGCAAGTCTTTCCCGATTGCGTACACCGCCAATTGGCCCACTGGATCGAAAAGATCAATTGTTGCGAGCACCTGGCCGTCAAACCACTTCCACTTGGGCCAAAACCTTGGCTTTCCCGGAATTTGCGCGGTTCCTAACACACTTTCTTGCGCTTGAGAAGCTCTGTATTTGCTCAACAGGGCAAAAGTCCGGATCATCCCAAGTCTTTTTAAGGAAAGGAGGCAACAAACGCAGGGACTGTTCCGTCAATTCCCGCCCTTCCCGATGCATTCCGATTCCCGCGCCATGGCACGGTGCGAACCGGGATGCATAATAGTCTTCAACGAGACAAGTGCCAGAGCAGATCGTCCGGCAAACGTGCCTCTTAAATCATTGCCATGCCGCCATTGACATGCAGGGTTTGACCCGTGACATAGGACGCTTCATCGCTCGCCAGATAAACCGTAGCGGCAGCGATCTCTTCAGGCGTTCCCATGCGAGAGGCGGGAATCGAGCCATTAATGGCTTCCTGCTGTTTTTCGTTCAGCTTGTCGGTCATCGCGGTCTTGATAAAGCCCGGTGCGATGCAGTTGGCGGTGATGCCGCGGTTGGCAATTTCCTGCGCCAAAGACTTGGTCATGCCAATCATGCCAGCTTTTGCTGCAGCATAGTTGCCCTGCCCTGCATTGCCGGTAACCCCGACAATCGACGTAATGCCGATGATGCGGCCATGGCGGCGCTTCATCATCCCACGCAGAACCGCACGGGACAGACGCATTGCAGAAGTGAGGTTGACGTTGAGCACCTGCTCCCAGTCTTCGTCCTTCATGCGCATGAACAAGCCATCGCGGGTAATGCCTGCATTGTTGATCAGAATATCAATCTGACCCATCGCAGCTTCAGCATCCTTGACCAGCTGAGCGATCGAATCTGCATCAGACAAGTTGGCAGGCGTAACGAAAACCCGCTCACCACCCAACTTCTCTGCGACAGATTCAAGCACTTCAACGCGTGTACCGGACAAGGCGACCGTCGCCCCTTGTGCATGCAACGCAGCAGCGATGGACTCGCCAATACCGCCACTTGCACCGGTGACCAGCGCACATTTCCCGCTCAAATCGAACATTGTCTTTTCCTCCTGGATCGACCCGTTAGGCACCAGACCATCAAGAATAACAGCCAATAACAACGCCTTGGCAGGAGCCAGAGCCGACAAGGCGACACTGAGCTCCGCAGATTGGGTCGATCAATCCTGTCTTCCTCTTATCGAGACGGTCTCTTATGACAGGACATATATGCTTGTTTTTTTATGTTTCAAATGGCCTTTAGGCCAGCTTCATCATTGCAGCGTCAATATCGGTCAGTTCACCAACATTGATTGTTTCCACCCCTCTTGCAATGCGGCGAGCCAAACCGGAAAGAACTTTACCAGCGCCAACTTCATACAGCGTGCTGACGCCGTTGGAAGCCAACCAGGAAATTGATTCTGACCAACGTACCATGCCGGTAACCTGTTCGACCAGATGGCGACGAATGGCTTCAGGATCGCTCACGGGACCCGCCAACACGTTGGCGATCAGCGGCACGACGGGCTGGTTGATATGGGCCCGGGACAGAGCTTCTGCCATCACTTCAGCAGCCGGCGCCATAAGCGCACAATGGAACGGTGCGCTCACAGGCAGCAGCAGAGCGCGCTTGGCACCCTTTTCTCTGGCCAGACGGGTCGCACGCTCAATGGCGGCTTTCACTCCGGAGAGAACAACCTGACCGGCGGAATTGTCGTTGGCAACCTGGCAGACTTCGCCTTCGGAAGCTGAGTCGGCCACTTCCTTAACCTCATCGATATCCATGCCGATGATCGCAGCCATTGCGCCCTTGCCAACAGGAACAGCCTGTTGCATGGCGTCACCGCGGATCCGCAGCAGGCGAGCCGTATCGGACAGGCTCAGCGCACCGGAAGCGGCAAGCGCAGAATATTCGCCCAGAGAGTGCCCGGCGACATAAGATACTTTGTCAGCCAGAACCAGACCGCGCTCTTCAAGCACACGGAACGCAGCGATGGACGTGGCCATCAGCGCGGGCTGTGCGTTGCGGGTCAGGGTCAGGGTCTCTGCAGGACCGTTCCACATGATATCGGACAGTTTTTCACCGAGCGCATCATCGACTTCTTCGAATACAGTGCGCGCAACGGCATATTCATCTGCCAACGCTTTGCCCATGCCGACAGTCTGACTGCCCTGACCAGGGAATGTAAATGCGATTTTTTTCATTGCGTTTCAAACCTCGAACACCTAAAGGACGCACATCCTATAAGGTACGTTTGTTTACTGACATTCGCCAGCCCTTTTTCATAATGGACAGGGCCGAACCAGAGACACGCGCTTTAAAAGGTCCATTGGAATCGATCTGTTCCGCGCCCTTATACCGGTCGTAATGACGTGTCTGTGACAACCTCACTCGCATTTGGCTGTATTAGACGAAAGAGTCAAGGGCACCGCGCAGATAGAGCGCAAAAACTTGCCAAATTAGACTTTATTCCGGGCTTGGAGAGGCTTAATTCGCCTCAAAATTCACATGACATTACGTAACGTAATGAAAATCACAAGTTTCACGGCTAAAAGACATAACGCGTCAAAACTGTCGAAACATCTCTATGAACAAGCCCGTTTTTTAACTCAAAGCCCGGTTTTTGCCCTAAAGGAAGAGCAAAGGGCAGAAACATCCCAATTTTGCCTTGCACATCCAATTTTTTCCGTTATAAAGCGCCAATCAGCTTGGCGAGGCCGAGGGCTGAACGGAAGACTATTGCCTGAATTCCTGAGCGACTCATCGCTTCAAGGGTCTGGTTTTGGTAGGGATGGAAATTCCCGCCTTCCGGTGTCTTCGCTCTATAAAGCGGTTTATTCTCAAAAGAGCCTTGTCTGAGGCTTTTTGGAGGCTTTGCGCCAGCCAACTGATGAACATTAACTTGATAGACAAGGCAGGAACAATGGCGCTGTACGAGCACGTTTTCCTTGCTCGCCAGGACATTTCTCAACAGCAGGTTGAGGCTCTGGTCGAGCAATATAAAACCCTGATCACCGAAGCTGGCGGCACCGTCGGCAAGGTTGAATTCTGGGGTTTGCGGTCCATCGCATACCGCATCAACAAAAACCGCAAAGCTCACTATGTTCTGATGAACATCGATGCAAAATCTGACGCCGTTTCTGAAATGGAACGTCAGATGCGCCTCAACGAAGACGTCATGCGTTTCATGACCATTCGTGTAGATGAGCATGAAGAAGATCAGTCCGCCATGATGCAGAAACGTGACCGTGATGACCGCCGTGGTGGTCCTCGTGGTGATCGTGGTGACCGTCCGGATCGTGGCCCACGTCGTCCACGCCGCGAAGAATCTGCAGCTGAGTAAGAGGAGCAAGAACTATGTCTGGAGCACGTCGTCCTTTTTTCCGTCGTCGCAAAACTTGCCCATTCTCCGGCGATAATGCACCGAAAATTGACTACAAGGATATCCGTCTTCTGCAGCGCTACATTTCCGAGCGCGGCAAGATCGTTCCTTCCCGTATTACGGCAGTATCCGCCAAAAAACAGCGTGAATTGGCTCGTGCCATCAAACGCGCTCGTTTCCTCGGCCTTCTGCCATATGTCATCAGCTAATCACTGAGTGACAGACATTCGCGAAGGACGGCTTCTCCGCCCTTCGCCTCTCTTTTAAAGACACAGACAAATTGATCGTTGGGGTACGGCATTGCGACCTGCCTCTAACCGCAACCAGAGACCACAAGGTCAGCGGGACAGCAAGAGAATGAACCACTATCTTCCCATCGCCATCGTTGCAGGCTTCTGCACGACCCTGCTGAACATCTCCGGTTATGCCGGTGGTATCTTTGGC
The DNA here is from genome assembly GCF_963677725.1 of uncultured Cohaesibacter sp. Taxonomy (NCBI): domain Bacteria; kingdom Pseudomonadati; phylum Pseudomonadota; class Alphaproteobacteria; order Hyphomicrobiales; family Cohaesibacteraceae; genus Cohaesibacter; species uncultured Cohaesibacter sp. The sequence goes on along the minus strand of NZ_OY782507.1, from coordinate 4,547,644 downwards.
CTTGGCTTCCTGTTGGTTCTCACCGCTCCCCTTCCTGTCATGATCGCCTCGCTTGGCTGGGGCAATTTTGCCGGCCTCATCGCGGCCCTCACCTCTGGGGTCACCACCGCATTGCTGATCAGCCCGCTGGCGGGTCTGCTCTTTGCGCTTCTGACCAGTTTGCCCGCTTGGTGGATTTGCCATCTGGCAGGGCTGAGCCGAGTAGACGAGCGCACGGGGGAAGTCTTCTGGTATCCAATCTCGCGCGTTCTGATGTGGATCGCCGGCTTTGCTGCAATAGCGACGCTGGCCATGTTCGTTCCCTTTGGCTTCAGCCTTGATACCTACATGGATGCCATCTCGACCTTGGTCAAACAGATCTATGACAATGGCCAGTTTGGTGAAGCGGGTGTCAAACTTGAGGGTCTGGTTCAGCTTGTCGGCCGTCTGGCCCCCACGGCATCGGCCTTGATGCTGGTTTTCAGCATGACCGTGAACCTCTATCTGGCGGGCAAAGTGGTGCATAAATCCGGGCGCCTCGCACGTCCCTGGCCGGGGATGCATTGGGTGACCTTGCCACCGGTTGGCGCCTATATCTTTCTTGCAGCCCTCATCGGCCTGTTCGTGCTGCCGGACTTGTCAGGCGTTCTGGCCCAGATCGTGGCCTCATGCTTTGGCGCAACCCTGCTGCTGGTCGGCCTGTCGGTCATTCACAATATGACGGTTGGCAATGCATTCCGCAGCGGCATCCTCTGGGTCACCTATTTTATGCTCGTCATCCTTCAGTGGATCAGCTTCTTTGTGGTCATTTTGGGTGCCGTCGAAGTGTTGCTGGATTTGCGAGCAAGAAGACTGGCCGCGCGCTCAGGCAATGGGCCCGATGGACCGAATGACGATCAAGGCAATGATCAGGGTGAGCAGGATTGATCTGCCGCTCAGTCAAGACAATCAACCGGATCCCCATCGCGTGACGATGACGTGATCCAACAAGACAAAACAATCCGGGCCTTGCCCGACAACAAAAAGACCGGGCAGTAGCCCCGGTGAATGGAGACAAAAATGGAAATCATTCTGCTTGAACGCGTTGCCAAACTTGGCCAGATGGGCGATATCGTATCTGTACGCACGGGTTACGCTCGTAACTTCCTGCTGCCACAGGGCAAAGCCATCCGCGCATCCGACGCCAACAAGAAGCGTTTTGAAGCCGAGCGCGCCCAGCTCGAAGCACGCAACCTCGAAGCAAAATCCGAGGCAGAAGCACTCAAAGAGCGTATCGGCGAGAAAACCGTCATCATCATCCGCGCTGCTTCCGAAACCGGCCAGATGTACGGCTCCGTTTCCACGCGCGATATTTCTGACGCCCTGACCGAAGAAGGCGTTTCCATCAGCCGTTCCCAGATCTCCCTGTCGCGTCCGATTAAAGCCATCGGCATGCATGCAGTCACCGTCATTCTGCATCCGGAAGTCGAACTGGTTGTGACCGCCAACGTTGCCCGTTCGCAGGACGAAGCCGAACGTCAGGCTGCTGGTGAAGATCTCTCCCGCACCAACCGTGAAGAAGACAGCTTCGAGTTCGAAGAAGATCTGGAACTTGACGAAGAGCTGCTGGAAGAAATCGAAGGCGAAGAAGAAGCTGAAGAAGCTTCTGAAGAAGCCGCTGCAGAAGACGAAGAATAAGATCGCGTCCAAAGCGCCACGATACAGATTTCCCCGTATCGTCCACAAGCTATCAAGGCCCGGCCCACAAGCCGGGCCTTTTTGCATCTTTTCCCACGGATAGCATTTCGTCATCCGAAGAACAGTCTTGTTTGCGTCAATTCGGTCTAGAAATGATTCTCTTTTGCGAGAATCAAACGGAATCAGAGTCCAGCAAAAAAGGCCCTTGAAAAATTTCGTCTGTTGATTGCCGTGAATCATCTCAAGGGTGCTTCATTTTGTGCCCGACCTGTGTCTAGTTAGGAAACCACTTGAGAGATGAGGCGCGAAAAATATGGAAATGGCCGCCAAGCGCGACGGCGATGAGCCGACCCTTGCCCGTCAGGCACCGCACAACCTGGAAGCTGAACAGCAGCTTCTGGGCGCGATTCTGGTCAACAACCAGACCTATGACAGGGTAGAGTCCTTCCTCAAACCGCACCATTTCTTCGACCCGAATCTGCGTGAAATCTATGAAAAGGCCTCAATGCTGATCCGCGCAGGCAAAATTGCCTCCCCGGTGACGCTGAAAACCTTTTTCCCCGCAGATCACATGGTCGCGGACATGCCGATCGATATCTATCTGCTGCGCCTTGCCTCACAGGCCACCTCGATCATCAATGCCGAGGATTTTGGCCTGCTGATCATGGATCTGGCAACCCGCCGCGAGCTGATCGATATCGGCACCGACGTGGTCAATGTCGCCTATGATTCCCCGATTGACTCCTCCCCCAAGGAACAAGTTGAGGAAGCTGAAAAACGCCTGTTTGCCTTGGCGGAAGTCGGCGGCGAAAAAGGTGGCTTTGTCTCATTCGCCACCGCAGCGACCGAAGCCATCGAAATGGCAGAAGCCGCCTACAAACGCGATGGTCAATTGTCGGGCATTTCCACGGGCCTGAAAGATCTCGACCAGAAAATGGGTGGCCTGCAGCATTCGGACTTGATCATTCTTGCCGCCCGTCCTGCGATGGGTAAAACCTCGCTGGTGACCAACATCGCCTACAATGTGGCAAGCGCCTATCGCGCCGAAGAGCAAAAAGACGGCTCGCTGAAAACCATCAATGGCGGCGTTGTCGGTTTCTTCTCGCTCGAAATGTCTGCCGAACAGCTCGCCACCCGTGTCATCGCCGAGCAGGCGATGGTGTCTTCGGAAAAAATCCGTCGTGGTAAGGTTGATCAGGACGAATTTGCCCGCATCGCCCACAAGGCGCAGGAAATGCAGGTGACCCCGCTGCATATTGACCAGACCGGTGGCATTTCGATAGCCCAGCTAGCAGCCCGTGCCCGACGCCTCAAGCGCCAGAAGGGCCTTGATCTGCTGATCATCGACTATTTGCAGCTGCTCAGTGGCTCCTCTTCCAAGGCGTCTCAAGGCCGCGTGCAGGAAATCACCGAAATCACCACGGGTCTGAAGGCCCTCGCCAAGGAACTGGCGGTTCCGGTCATTGCCCTCTCCCAGCTTTCCCGTCAGGTGGAAGCCCGTGACGACAAGCGCCCACAGCTGGCTGACTTGCGCGAATCCGGCTCCATCGAGCAGGACGCCGACGTCGTGATGTTCATCTATCGTGAGGAATATTATCTTGAACGTCTGGAACCCAAGCCGGGCACCGAGGAGCATTTCACCTGGCAGGCCGAAATGGACCGTGCCATGGGCAAGGCGGAAATTCTGATCGCCAAGCAGCGTCACGGCCCGACCGGCAGTGTTCCTGTTGCCTTCCAGCGCGAATTCACCCGTTTCTCCGATTTGGCGCGAGAGGATTATCTGCCAGATAACTACGAATAGGCTCATTCGCCTGTGCTGGCATACGCGCCAGACCGTGAGCATTCTGCCCTTATTCATGCAGCTCCAATCGGATACAACAAGCGCTCAGCCCCTTGCTGTGCACCATACTCATTCCCAATTCATGGAGCATGTACCGTCATGCCCTCATGATCAATCGATTGGAAAGCAGAGCCTTCATGAAGTTATTCCAGCACGACGCACCCTCACAATCTTACGACCACCGCGAAGTCTATTCGCTATATGAGCTTGCCTATACAACAGTCGACTTAATGGCCGCCCTGTTGTTCGTTGTTGGCTCGGTGATGTTCTTCTACCAGAGCTGGGTAGATGCGGGCACATGGTGTTTTCTCTTAGGATCGGTTCTGTTTGGCGTCAAACCCACCCTACGCTTCGTCCGCGAGCTGCATTATCTGCGTATAGGCAAGCGGCAAGAGCAGGCCAGGCAACAAGCAAGGCCGTAACACCGCAAGCGTGATGCTCGACCAATCCGCCCGCGCTCATGTGCAAAGCATCACCGATGCAGTGAACAAGCCCTTGCCTTGCAAGCAGCTTTTGCGCAAGCTGTGGCCTTCTGCTCCTCTTTATTCACCCGCTCGATAGAGCCGATTCTTCAAAGACCCGATCATGACCAGAATGCAGCCATCGCCTCATCATGCCTTCACCGCCGCCCAGAGCGAAGCGACCGCAGGCAGCCTGCTGACCATCGACCTTGCCGCCTTGGTGGACAATTATCGTTTCCTTGCGAGCCAAAGCGACAAAGCCGCCTGCTCTGCCGTCATCAAGGCCGATGCCTATGGCACCGGGCTCGAACAGGCCGCCACCGCCTTGTCTGAAGCCGGATGCGACACCTTTTTCGTCGCCCAGCCGCGCGAAGGCGAACGGGTCCGCTCCCTGCTGCCTGACGCTGCGATTTATGTGTTGAATGGTCTGGTCGGCGACTTGAGCGATGAAGCGCTCGGCTATTTTTGTGCCCACAGCCTGCGCCCCGTGCTCGGCTCTTATGAAGAAATAGAACTCTGGCAGGCCTATTGCGAAAAACTGGCGCTTTCCATGCCCTGCGCGCTCCATTTCGACACTGGCATGAACCGCATGGGCCTCAGCGTCAAGGCCGCCCATGGCCTGTCGGAACGCTGGGCCAAGACACCGCCTAATTTCGAGCTGACCCTGATCATGAGCCATCTGGCCTGCGCCGATACACCGGACCACCCGCAAAATCGCGCTCAGCTTGAACGCTTTAGCACCATCCGCGCATGCTTCCCCTCCGTTCCTGCATCCTTTGCCAATTCGGCGGGGATCTTCCTGGGACCCGACTATCATTTCGACCTTTTGCGACCCGGCATCGCTCTATATGGCGGTCAGGCGGTCAATGATGCGCCCAACCCTATGAAGGTGGTTGCCACCTATGAAAGCCGCATTTTGTCCACCCGCAAGGTGCCTGAAGGCTGGTCTGTCAGTTACGGCGCCCAGGAAGTCACCAAGCGAGACAGCCGCCTTGCCACCCTTTGTGTCGGATATGCGGACGGTTATTTCCGCGCGGCAGGCAGCTCGGATGAGGCGAAGGGGGCTTCCGTCTGGATTGCAGGGCATCGCGCACCGATCATTGGCCGGGTCACCATGGACCTGATCATCATCGACGTCACCGACATCCCTGAAGAGCTGACCAAACCAGGCAATCTGGTGGAAATGTTCGGCCCGAACATTTCGATTTCGGACGTCGCAGAAATCGCTGGCACCATCGATTATGAGTTACTGACAAGCCTCGGCCCAAGGGCCTATCGCAGCTATCTGTAGGCCAGACAATTGGCCCGGACTAGTCTGTGGCCAATTCCAAATCAGAGCCAAAGCCAAAGCCTCCAAGGACATCTCAATGGCCCGCAAGAAATCCAACTTCGTCTGCCAATCCTGCGGCGCTGTCACCAACCGCTGGGCCGGAAAATGCGAATCCTGTGGCGAGTGGAACTCGATCAGCGAGGAAGTTGAAAGCGCAGGCATTGGCGGCTCACCCCGTACGGTGCGGGGCAAATCGGGCCGCATCGTTGAGCTGGTATCCCTGTCCGGACAGGAAAAGCCCGCCCCCCGCATTGAGACCGGGGTCAGCGAGCTTGACCGCGTCACGGGCGGTGGGTTCGTCAAAGGCTCGGTCCTGCTGCTTGGGGGGGATCCGGGAATCGGCAAATCGACCTTGCTCATTCAGGCTTCTGCCGCCCTCGCCCATCGGGGCCATCGGGTGATCTATATTTCCGGTGAAGAGGCGATCGATCAGGTCCGCCTGCGTGCCTCCCGCCTCGGACTGGCAAAGGCCAAGGTGGAGCTGGCGGCCGAAACCAGCGTTGAAGACATTCTTGCCACCCTCACCGCAGGACCGGCACCGGACATGGTGGTGATCGATTCCATCCAGACCCTCTGGACAGACAGTGCCGACAGCGCGCCCGGCACAGTCACTCAGGTCCGCGCTTCGGCGCAGGCCATGATTCGCTATGCCAAACAAACCGGCGCGGCTGTCATACTGGTGGGCCATGTCACCAAGGATGGCCAGATTGCGGGCCCACGCGTTGTGGAACATATGGTCGATGGCGTGATGCAGTTTGAAGGCGATTCCGGCCATCAATTCCGTATTCTGCGCGCGATCAAGAACCGTTTTGGCCCAACGGATGAAATCGGCGTGTTTGAGATGACCGGCGGCGGCCTGTCGCAAGTTGCCAACCCCTCTGCCATGTTTTTGGGTGAGCGCAATCTGTCCACACCGGGGGCTGCGGTCTTTGCGGGAATGGAAGGCTCCCGCCCGTTGCTGGTGGAAATCCAGGCTCTTGTTGCCCAATCTCCCCTTGGCACCCCGCGCCGCGCGGTTGTGGGGTGGGATTCCAGCCGCCTTGCCATGGTGCTGGCCGTACTCGACGCCCATTGCGGTGTCAGGCTCTCCAGCCATGATGTCTATCTCAATGTCGCAGGCGGCATGAAAATTACCGAACCGGCGGCTGATCTGGCGGTGGCTGCCGCGCTGGTTTCCTCGCTTGCCGGGGTCGCACTCCCGTCCGAAGCGGTCTATTTTGGCGAAATCAGCCTCTCGGGCGCCATCCGCCCGGTCTCTCATTCTGCCGCCCGGATCAAGGAATCGGCCAAGCTCGGTTTTTCCAGCGCATCCGTGCCAGAAGCCTCGCTCAAAGCAACCAAATCAGCAGAGTTGGCCCTGACCAGCCTTGAAACACTGTCTGATCTGGTGGCCCGCATCGCCGCTGGATCGAATCTGAGCGAAAGTGATGATTAGGAGAGAACAATGCCCACCCTATCGTTACGGCTTGTTGCAGCAAGGACGCACCGATGGGCAGATATTGGGCCTTGATGTCAGAACAGGCGCATAAGTTGCGCAAAAGGCCTTGCTCTTGCCCCCTTCATGGCCCTATAGAAACAAGCAAACGCGAAAGACGCCGGATCCGCCATCCATGCAGGATTCGTGCATGGCTCAATAACAGGATGGATTTCCGATGCCCATCACACTCCTCGACGGGATTTTTCTCATCGTCTTGTTGATTTCCGCATTCCTGGCCATGATCCGTGGCTTCGTGCGCGAGGTCCTTTCCATTGGCGCCTGGGTTGCTGCTGCCATTGCGACCATCTATCTGTTCGATCAGGCCCTTCCCTTTGTCAAAACCTACCTGCCGCAGCCTTTGGTCGCGCAGGCGGCAACGGCTCTGGGCATTTTCCTGATCACCCTGATCGTCGTATCCTTTATCACCATCCAGATTTCTGACTTCGTGCTCGACAGTCGCATCGGCGCACTGGATCGCACGCTGGGCTTTGTCTTTGGTGCTGCCCGCGGAGCCATTCTGATGGCGGTCGCGATGATCATGTTCAACTGGTTCCAGCCGGAAGATCGCCAACCCAACTGGATTGCACAGGCCAAAGTAAAGCCCTTGCTGAACCAGATTGGCGACAAACTGATCGGCTTGTTGCCCGAGGACCCCGAAGAGCAGCTGCTGGAAAAACTCAAGCAGCGCCGCCAAGGTCTGACTGGCGACGAGAATACCAGTTACAAATCAGGCGAAAGCAACGCTCTGGACAATCTGATCAGTTCAAACAGCAAGAATTGATGCTGACGACGACCAAATGGTCGCGATACTCCATGCATGGCTGACGAAAGCGTCTGTCTGTGCTACAGGAAGAAAGAAAGAATTGGCGGGTCGCATCCCGCCATTCGTCGTTTTACTGCTTGGTGCATCCCTTTTGTGCTCAAACCAGCTAGGGATGCTCTGAACATCAGAGCACTAGTCCGCCAGCGGCCCCGCCACCGGACTTGTGCTCGAAGTCGAAAAACGGACATTCCCGCGCCTCAAATCCTAGCGCCCAGATTGAGAAGTACAATCCGATGCAAAAAAACAACTCACAGATCGATCCTCAAAGCGTCTTGCGGGATCAGGATGAAGATTGGAATCTGGAAGGAGATACACTGCACGAGGAATGCGGTGTGTTCGGTGTTTACAATGTAGAGGACGCTTCGGCCCTGACCGCTCTGGGGCTTCACGCCCTCCAGCATCGCGGTCAGGAAGCAGCAGGCATCGCAACCTATGACGGCCACCATTTCCATCTGGAACGCAGGTTCGGCCTTGTGGGCGACAATTTCTCCAACGCCTCGGTGATGGAACGCCTGCCCGGTTCAGCCTCTATCGGCCATAACCGCTATTCAACAGCTGGTGGTGCGGCCCTGCGCAACATTCAGCCGCTGTTTGCCGAGTTGGAAGGCGGCGGCATCGCTGTTGCCCATAATGGCCAGTTTACCAACGCCATGACCCTGCGCAAGTCGCTGATCAAGCGCGGCGCAATTTTCCAGTCCAACTCCGATTCGGAAGTTGTTCTGCAACTCATCGCCAAAAGCCGCGAAAACAACATCGTTGATCGCTTCATTGATGCAATCCGTCAGATGGAAGGTGGCTATGCTCTGGTCGCCCTCACCCGCAAGAAGCTGATCGGAGCGCGCGACCCGCACGGCATCCGCCCGCTCGTACTGGGTGACCTCAATGGCTCACCGGTATTGGCGTCTGAGACCTGTGCATTGGACATGATCGGCGCACACTTTGTCCGCGATGTTGAAAATGGCGAAGTCGTCGTCTGCACCGATGAGGGGATTCAGTCCTATCACCCTTTCCCGGAAAAACCGGCTCGTCTCGACATCTTTGAGTATATCTATTTCTCTCGTCCCGACTCGGTCATCGGCGGTCGCTCGGTTTACGATGTACGCAAAAATCTGGGCCGTGAACTGGCCAGGGAATTGCCCCTTGATGTGGATGTGGTGGTCCCGGTCCCCGATTCCGGCGTGCCCGCCGCGCTTGGCTATGCGCAGGAAACCGGCATCCCGTTTGAACTCGGCATCGTGCGAAACCACTATGTCGGCCGGACCTTCATTGAACCGTCCCAACAGATCCGCGCCCTTGGCGTTCGCCTGAAGCATTCCGCCAATCGCTCGCAAGTCGAGGGCAAGAAGATCGTTCTGGTCGATGACAGCCTGGTACGCGGCACGACATCCACCAAGATCGTTCAGATGATGCGTGATGCCGGTGCCAAGGAAGTGCATATGCTGCTGGCAAGCCCGCCTATCACCCATTCCGATTATTACGGCATCGATACCCCGGACCGCAAAAAGCTTCTCGCCGCGCAATATGACCTTAAAGGCATGCGCGACTATATCAGCGCCGATTCTCTGGGCTTCATTTCCATTGATGGCGTCTATCGGGCCTGTGGCTTTGAAGGCCGCAACAATGAGGCCCCGCAATTTACCGACCATTGCTTCACCGGAGACTATCCGACCGAGTTGGTCGATGTGGATGGCGCGGAAAATCATCGCGGCGGCGGTCTGCTCAAAGACTAAGCCCGGACAGCACCCTCTCCAAGGAAAGGCCATCTCATGACTGAAAAACGCCTTGAAGGTCGCATCGCCGTCGTTACCGGCGCGTCCCGCGGCATCGGCTGGCAAGCCGCCCTCGCGCTCGCGCGTGAAGGCGCCCACATCATTGCAATCGCCAAAACTGTCGGCGCACTGGAAGAGCTGGATGATGCCATTCAAGCTTTCGACGGATCAACGACTTTGGTGCCCCTCGACCTGATGGATTATGATGCGATCGATCGTCTGGGCGCTGCCATCTATGAACGCTGGGGCAAGCTCGACATCCTGTTGGGCAATGCTGGTCTGCTCGGGGCAATCACCCCGATTGGCCACGCCAACCCCACCAAGGACTGGGACAAGGTGCTCGGTGTCAACCTGACCGCCAACTGGCGTCTGATCCGCTCCCTCGATCCGCTGTTGCGTCAGTCCGATGCCGGCCGCGCCCTCTTCATGAGTTCGAGCGCAGCCCATAAATGCAAACCCTTTTGGGGTGTCTATAGCGTATCGAAGGCCGGCCTTGAAGCCATGGTCCGTACCTATGCAGGCGAGGTCAGGCAGACCAGTCTCAGGGTCAACAGCTTCAATCCCGGCGGCACCCGCACCGGCATGCGCGCCAAAGCCATCCCCGGTGAAGACCCGATGACCGTGCCACATCCAAGCGAAGTCGCCCCCTTCATCGTCGACTGCCTAGTGCCGGACTGTGACAAGAATGGCCAGCTCTATGATTTCCCGACACGCAGTTGGAAGAGCTACGACCATCCAGTCATCAGCTAATCAAACAGACATCAAAAAGCCCCGGACGGCAGCAGCCATCCGGGGCTTTTTTTTGTTTTATGACAACCAGTTAGAGGCAAAATAAGAATCAAATCCTGAGTCTCATTCGCGTCCCGTGAATCAGTTTGTGAGCAAGGCGATTCAAAGTCTCAACGCGCTGATTCAATGTCTGAACTTGTTGAATCAAACTCTCAAAAATCCAGAATCAAACTCTCAGAACCATGCCCCAAGTCTTTGAAATGACTCACGACAAAAAATAGGTTCCATAATTTATTCCGCCAACTCTGTCTCATCGGCAGGAACAGAGCCATAACCCTGCCGCTCGAGATCAACGGCCTTGCGCAATTTCTCTTCCGCCTCACTGGCTTCGCGCTGACGATCCCACATCGAGGCATAGAGCCCCTTCTTCTCAAGCAACTCAGCGTGACGTCCGCGCTCTCGGATGCGCCCTGCTTCGAGCACGATAATCTCATCGGCATTGATCACCGTCGACAGGCGGTGGGCAATAACAAGGGTTGTGCGGTTGTTGGAGACCTCATCGAGCGCCGACTGGATTTCCTGCTCCGTGTGGCTGTCGAGCGCTGAGGTCGCTTCGTCAAGCACGAGGATCGGCGGTGCCTTCAGAATGGTCCGGGCAATCGCCACACGCTGCTTCTCACCACCGGACAATTTCAATCCCCGCTCGCCCACCTCGGTATCGAACCCCTTGGGCAGGCTGGCGATGAAATCAGACACCTGAGCCATCCGCGCTGCTTCTTCGATCTCGGAACGCGCCGCATCGGGGCGGCCATACCCGATATTATAGAGCAACGTCTCGTTGAACAGAACCGTATCCTGCGGCACCATCCCGATCTGGGCTCTCAGGCTGTCCTGTTGCACAGCTCGCAAGTCCTGTCCGTCAATGCTGATCGAGCCATCGATCACATCATAAAATCGGAACAGCAGCCGTGAGATGGTCGATTTGCCCGCACCCGATGGCCCGACAATCGCCACGGTCTTGCCCGCAGGCACCTCAAAGCTGATGCCCTTGAGGATGGGACGATCGGCATCGTAATGGAAGCGGACATTATCAAAGCGAACAGACCCGCCATCAACGGCCAAGCGCTTCGCATCCGGTTTGTCCTGCACTTCTTCAGGTTGACGCATAAGCTCGAACATGGCTTCCAGATCCACCAGCCCCTGCTTGATCTCGCGATGCATCGACCCAAAGAAGTTCAATGGCGGTGCCAGCTGCATCAGCAGCGCATTGATCAGGACGAAATCGCCGACCGTGTTCTCGCCCTTCATCACGCCCCAGGCCGACAGCCCCATGCAAAGCGCCATGCAGGCAGAGAAGATCGCCGCCTGACCAAAATTGAGCCAAGCCAAAGAAACCCAGGTCTTGATCGCAGACACCTGATAGCCAGCCATGGACTGATCGAACCGGGCTGCTTCCAGCTTCTCGTTCCCGAAATATTTCACCGTCTCGAAATTCAGCAGACTGTCGACAGCTTTCGACGTCGCTTCATTGTCGGACTCGTTCATCTTGCGTCGGATATCGATTCGCCATGAGGTCACCTTGATGGTGAAACCGACATAGAGCGAGATCATCACCACCACAATGATCACAAAGACAAAGTCAAACTCATAAGCGATGACACCTGCCATCAGGACAAATTGCATCAAGGTTGGAATTGCATGCAGGATCGTGTGACGCACCACACCTTCGATGGCACGGGTGCCGCGTTCGATGATCCGCGACAAAGCACCGGTCCGCCGCTGCAAGTGAAAGCGCAGAGAAAGACGATGCATATGTTCGAAGGTTTCATAGGACAGATTGCGCACCGCATGTTGCCCAACCCGGGCAAACAGCGCATCGCGGGTCTGATCGAAGGCAACATTGACGATCCGCCCCACCCCATAGGCGACAACCAAAAAGATCGGCATCGCCAGCCAAGCGGTCACCCCCACGCCATCAGGTGCAGACGGGTTCGCCAGCGCATCGGTTGCCCATTTGAAGAAATAGGGTGTGAGAACATTGATGACCTTGCCGATCAACAAAGCAGTAATGGCAAGCGCCACGCGTCGCTTCAGATCCACTCGGTCTGACGGCCAGATATATGGCCAGAGATTGCGCAGGGTTTGCATTGCAGAAGCCTCTGCATCGACACGACCGATCTTTTCGGCTGTCGGGGCAGCGACTTTGGGTGTTTGCACCATGATTTGGTCCTAGATTGTTTCGGTCATTGATTCTGCGGCTCCCTCACAGGGGAGGCCCTCACACACACGGGTCAGGAAATGTGCGACGCAGAATCAAGGGATTGGAAGAATTGCTCGCTCTGCCTTTTCAGCAAAGCGATGCCTTGTGCGTTGAGTTTGTAATGAGAATGTTGGCCACAGGCCTTTTGTTCAATAAAACCTGCTTCGCGCAGCACCTTGAGATGCTGTGATACCGTGGATTGTGCCAACGGCAACTCGGAGCAAATGTCTCCACAGCAGCGATGCTGGTCCGACGCCAACCGCGTCAGGATCATTAACCGCACTGGATGAGCCATGGCCTTGTAGAGCTTCACCAACTCATCATTCTGATGGCAGCAACGATGCTCGTCGGCATCCGCGCGCGCACCGGTCCGGCGGCAAATTTCCCGTTTCATCGCCATGGTCCCTCCTGCGCAACATTGCTTCGGTTTCATCGCATTTATACGATGAATAGCAGAGACAGGATTGCCCGACAAGGACTAATCGATAAAAAACGATAAAAGAACTCGGGTAAAGGACAGGACCAAAAGCGCTCCGATCCGAACAGCAAAAAGCCCGCCAATAAGCGGGCTTAGTGCATTTTGTTGAATCAGGTCCTAAACCTGTACAGAGGCAGACCAAAGGGCATTCAGCCACCATTGGCAGGGGTAGCGGACCCATCTGCAGGCTCTTCTGGTGGTGCTTCAACCGCATCGAAATTGCGTTCCCATCCATCTTCGCCTTCGGGCAATTCAAACACCTGCCCCGGATAAATCAGGTTCGGATTGCGAATCTGCTTGATGTTGGTGTCGTAAATCGTGGAATAGCGGACCCCTGCCCCATAGACGCGGCGCGCAATCTCCCACAGATTGTCACCACGGCGAATGATGACTTTCTTGGTCTTCACTGGCAGAGACGATGCCGGGGTTGTTTCACTGGTTGGCGCGGCCGCACTGTTTGCATCGCTGACAGGCTTGGCATCAACCACCACAGAGCTTTCGCCTTCACTCCCGGTAGCGGCGGGAGCCTTTTTGGTGAAGACCACTTCGGCCCGTTTGGCCACAATGCCGCCTTCGGTATCCAGCAAATCGACACGAGCCCGATGCTCGCCAATATCCAGCTTCAGCTTGCCATCAAACAAATAACGGCCGGTTTCGCCACTGCGCTGATCCGAGACCGCGCGATTATCGACATAGAGGCGAACAATCGATCCAGCAGGCTCCGCCGCACCCGCAACGAACAAAACGTCACCTTCAATCTCGACCGCTTCGATGGAGACGAGATGATCGACTGATGCAGGCTCAGGCTTTCCGTCCTTAGGCTTCTCATCAGATTTAGCATCTTGCTTGACCAGCTCGGCAGTTGGGGTTGCCGGCTTGATATCAGCGCCCGATGTATCAGGTGTCGTGACTTTGTCCTTCACCGCTTCGACAGGTGTCTTGGCTCCCTCAGGCGCCGAAGCAGGGTCAGCTTTATCTTTACTCTCGGTGACAAGTGTGTCGGGTTGCGATTTAGCCGCTTCTGTCGGGGCGACTGGCTGTTGGGGCGCAGCGGCTGCAACCTGTTGCTCAGCCTTGGCGGGGTCTTCAACATTAGGCGCTTCGGTCTTTGGCGCGGCCAGCTTAGCCAGAATTTTGGAAGCCTGACCCGGCGCTGTCTCAACCACCAGCACTTCGCCGCTGCCATCTTCCGGCAAGGCGACAGTCACATTGCTGGTCGAGGCAATGGAACTGGTGCCATCTTTCGATGTCCCGGAGAGCGACAAATCGGAGACGCCCTTATCGAGCGCTTTTTCAAGGACCATAACCCAGTCGCCATTGACATCAGCCACGGCCTTGGCCAGAACCTTTTCGCCATTTTTCAGTTCAACCTTCCAACCCGGGCTGGCTTTGCCTGCCACGAGCGTTTCCCCATTGGGTTCAACGCGCACAACATCAAAAGTGGGACCTGTCACCTCTGGCTTTGGCTTTGCATCAGCTTCTGCCGCCTTTTCCGGAGCACTGGCCGATGGCTCGGCGGTCGTGGACTGCGGATCTTGCGCAACCTCCTTGACGGGTTCCGTCACCGGCTCCTTGTCAGGCGCGATCTCAGGCTTTTTTGCCGCCAATTGCGCAGCGGGCGTCTCACCAGCTTTCGGCGTGGTCGGGTCAGAGGCCTTAGCCGGGTTTTGAGTTGGATTCGAACCTTGGGTCACGGCGGGTTTTTCAGGCGCCGCCTTGTTCCCCAATCCCAATTGATCGGCAAAGACGAACACACCGACAGCAACGGCAACCACGCCACCACCAACGGACATCAAAAGAGCAGCAGACTTCATAATTCCATCACACTTGTTTGTCGCCATACCCGGCGTTGGCCCAACCAGACTATCGTGTCACTCAACAGATTGCACGGCCCATTTAGATACAACTGTCTATTTTCATTTTTATCGTTGTCACAGAGCCTTATTCAATCCACATCAAGAGCTTGAAAGCGGCGGATTCCTTTTGTTTCTCAGTCTGGATTAACCTGTTTTTGACCGCCGGGCAAGCAATTGCCCCAGTCTGCGGGTTGGAAACCGGCAATTTCGTCCCAATTGGCCTCGAAATCGCGCCAAATGTCATTGCGTGGGGAAAGCGTTGCAACTTTCTTGACCACGCCCCCTTCCAATGCGACACAGATTTCATGGCAAAACTTGAAAAAATCTGCGTTTATTGCGGCTCTGGCCGCGGCAACAACCCTGCCTATGCAAAAGCGGCCGAGATTCTCGGTCAAAGCATGGCAGAAGCGGGCATTGAGCTGGTCTATGGCGGCGGCTCTGTCGGCTTGATGGGCATCACGGCAAAAAGCGTGCTCGACCATGGCGGCCGGGTTACAGGCATCATTCCGGGCTTTTTGCAACAGCGCGAGGCTATGCTCGACGATGTTCAGGAGCTGATCATCACCGAGGACATGCATGAACGCAAACGCCTGATGTTCAATCATGCGCAAGCCTTCGTGGCGCTCCCGGGCGGCATCGGCACGCTGGAAGAGCTGGTTGAAATGCTCACCTGGGCCCAACTGGGTCGCCACAAGAAGCCGGTTCTGCTGGCCAATATCAATGGCTTCTGGGATCCTTTGACTGTCCTGCTCAACCATATGCGCGCCGAAGATTTCATCCGCACTGGCATGGATGTTGGCTTCCTTGCGGCGAGCAAGGCCGAAGACATTGTCCCCATGCTGATCGAAGCTGCGGCCAACGTGCCGGACAGTGACATAGGCCTTGACCATGGCAGCGACGAGATGAAGCGCCTCTGATCCGTTGCAGGCCCCTTCCCTCAACTGCCCTTTGGACTAATTTTGCGATCCTATTCACCGCAATCGTTGCTATTTTTGCATCATTTTGATATGGCGCATTGGCCGCAACGCATTCGCGGTTTATGTCGATCACGGCCCCATACGGCCTTCATTCGGCATGGCGCTTATCTTGGTGCTCCCTGTCATCCAATCGGATGAAAAAGCCCCTTGAGACTATCGAGGACTATCATGAACCAGTTTGCCCTGATGGGCACCCTTTCGGCACTTGCAGTTGGCGTCTTTGTCGGTGTGCAGGGCATTTTCGCCGCACGCATGAGCGTGGCGGACAATGCGGTCAGCACCGGCCTCGTCATTCTGATTGCTGGCGGCTTGCTTGGAGCCTTCTTTCTCACCCTGCTCTATCCAACCGGCAACTTTTCGGTCGCACCGTTGGATTGGTCCCGCATTGGCCTGTCGCTGATCGGCGGTTTGGCAGGCGTGGTGATTGTCACTGGATCGGCCTATGCCTTCGGCCATGTAAGCCCGGCTGCAGCCGTACCGCTGATTATTTTTGGTCAAATGGCACTGGCGTTGCTGGCCGACAGTTTTGGCTGGACGGGACGCGAACCACAGCCCATCGACGTGCGCCGCGTTGGCGGATTGCTAATGTTGGCTGGCGCAATCTGGCTGTTAATTCCCAGACAGGACTGACCCCGCCGGGGTCAGCTTGGCGGGATTGCCGCTTTTCTTTTCTGGCGACGCGATGCTGTCAGCACATCATAGCAATAGATCAGCACCGACAGCCAGATCAGCACAAAGGTTATGAGCTTGCTGGTCGACACCACCTCGCCCAGCAAGAAGACTGCCACCAGAAACTGGATCGTCGGGTTCATATATTGCAGCACCCCAATGGTCGACATTCTCAGGCGTTGCGCGGCAGCTGAAAACCACATCAGCGGCAAATAGGTCACAAACCCCGTCAGCAACAACAGCAAGGTGGTCTTGGTGCCATAGCCGAACAAATGCCCCTCGCCCATGCTGTTCACATAAATGAGAAAGCCCACTGCGAAGGGCGAAATCAGGATCAATTCGATCAGCAACCCGATATTGGCACCGACCGGCACAATCTTGCGTAAATAGCCATAGAGCCCAAAGCTTGCTGCCAGGGTGAGCGACACCACCGGTATGGTCCCGAGCAAGGCAAACTGCAAGCCAATGGCAAGGACTGCGAGCATGATCGCCACCCCTTGCCAGCGCGACAAACGCTCAGACAGCATCAGATAGCCCATCGCCACATTGACCAGCGGCACGATGAAATAGCCAAGACTGGCTTCCGTTGCACGCCCATTGCTCACGGCCCAGATATAGGTCAGCCAGTTCACTGAAATCAGAATGCTGGTCGCCAGCAGAATAAACAAAATGCGCGGGGTGCGGAAAATATGCCACACTTCGCCCCATCGCCTGCGCCAGACAAAGAACAAGGATAGAACCAGCACCGACCAGGCAACGCGATGCGACACCACTTCCAACGGTGGCACATGGGACAAATGGGAATAAAAGAGCGTCAGAATACCCCATGACCCATACGCGCCAATCGCCGCCAGAAGGCCTAACCTAGCCTCGCGTTGGGACGCATCATCACTTTGGGCGGCGGCCACATAAGATGGCCCACCCCCATCTTTTGGCGGTTGAGACACAGGGTCCTCGCTTTAGCCGAGCAGACCGGACCCGGCCCCCTCACGCAATCATGAATATTTGAAGAGCTTGTAGGTGACGGAATCCACCAAAGCCTGGAAAGAGGCGTCGACAATATTCTCAGAAACACCAACTGTAAACCAGCGATGTCCCTGCCCGTCACGGCTTTCTATCAATACCCGGGTCGTCGCACTGGTGCCGCCATTCAGAATACGCACCTTATAATCGACCAGTTCGAGATTTTCGATCTTGTCTTGCAACGTGCCAAGATCCTTGCGCAAGGCGATATCAAGGGCGTTGACCGGGCCCTGTCCTTCGGCCACCGACATCCGGGTCTCCCCATCGATTTCCACCTTGACCACAGCTTCAGACATGGTCACTAGTTCGCCCATCGCATTGTAGCGGCGCTCAACCACGGTGCGGAAACTCTCCACCCGGAAATAGTCAGGCACGCTGCCCAGATGCCGCCGCGCCAACAATTCCAGCGACGCCCCGGCCCCTTCATAGGCATAACCTTCCGCCTCACGTTGCTTGACGATGCCCAGCAGATCGGGCAGGCGTTTGTCCTTCTTGTCGACCTCGATGCCCATCCGGGCCAGCTCTTCAATCAGGTTGGACAGGCCCGCCTGATTGGAAACCAGAACCCGACGACTGTTGCCCACCTGATCAGGAGCCACATGCTCATAGGTATGGGGGTCTTTCAGAATTGCCGAAGCATGGATCCCCGCCTTAGTCGCAAAGGCGCTTTCGCCCACATAAGGCTGATGGCGGTCCGGGGCTTCATTGAGCAAATCGTCAAACTGGCGCGAAATCATCGTCAGGCTTTTCAAGCCCTTGTCACTGACACCAAGCTCAAACTGATCGGCAAATTCCGGCTTCAGTTTCAAGGTCGGGATCAGAGAGACCAGATTGGCATTGCCGCAACGTTCGCCAATGCCATTCAATGTGCCTTGGATTTGCCGCGCCCCGGCACGCACGGCCGCCAATGAGTTGGCCACCGCCTGTTCGGTGTCATTGTGGGCATGAATGCCAAGATGCGACCCCGGCACATGCTTGCTCACCTCCAGAACGATCTCATGGACTTCGTGCGGCATGGTGCCACCATTGGTGTCACAAAGGACAACCCATCGCGCGCCCGCCTCATAGGCAGTCTTGACGCATGCCAGCGCATAGTCCCGATTGGCCTTGTAGCCATCAAAGAAATGTTCGCAATCGACCAGAGCGACCTTGCCAGCAGCAATCGCCGCCTTGACCGAGTCGGCGATGCCTTCGAGATTTTCCTCATTGGTGCAGCCAAGCGCCACATCAACATGATAATCCCAGCTTTTTGCCACATAGCAGATCGCATCAGCCGACGAATTGATCAGAGCCTGCACACCGGGGTCATTCTCCACCGACCGCCCGGCCCGTTTGGTCATGCCAAAGGCGGTGAAAGTGGCTTTTTCCGTGCGTTTCTCCGTAAAAAAGGCATCATCCGTCGGATTGGCTCCCGGATAGCCCCCTTCCACATAATCCACCCCAAGCTCATCCAGAATGCGGGCAATGACAATCTTGTTCTCAACGTTGAAATCAAGGCCGTTGGTCTGTGCACCATCGCGCAGCGTGGTATCGAACAGATAGAGACGTTCTTTGGTCATTGCTTTGGATCCTGAATTGCAGTCTGGTTGCTGTTTGTGATCGGAGCCTTGGCCCCGCAAAGCCACGCATCCAATTCTTGTCTTTGTTTCTGGAAGGTGGATAGAAAAGAACCCGCAAGGAAACCTGTGCGGGTTCTTCAATCTTAGGCTTTTAGGGTCCAGCTCGTTTCGAACTGCCCCGTTTCTTTATTCTTGCTATCATTCAATACCACGCCCATCGCGGTGAGCTGGTCACGCAACGCGTCAGACTTGGCAAAATCCTTGTTGTTGCGCGCATCCCGCCGCTCATCAACAAGCACCTGTATGGCGGCTTCATCCACGTCGCCAGCACCAGCAGGGCGCCAATTGGCCCAGTCCTGCGGATCCTTTGCCAAGACACCGATCAATTGCTGCAAGCTAGCCTTGAGGCGGGCTGCGGCCTCAAGGTCACCGCCCTGTGCCTTGCTGCGCAAGCCATGAAGCTCCGCAATCGCCTTTGGCGTGTTGAGATCTTCAGCCAAAGCAGCAATCACTGCATCATCCGGCTCGGAAGCCTCCACATCAGCGGTCAGAGCATACCATTGATCAAGCATCTTCTTGGCATCGCGAACCCCATCCGCCGTCCAGTTGAACGGTTTGGTATAATGGGTGGTCAGCAATGCAAGCCGGATCGCTTCCCCCGGCCAATGATCAATCAGATCATGAACGGTGGTGAAGTTGCCAAGTGATTTGGACATCTTCTCCCCTTCAACCTGAACAAAACCATTATGCATCCAGACCCGCGCCATGGCGTGATTGCCATGGGCACAGCGCGACTGGGCGATTTCATTCTCATGATGTGGGAACGTCAGATCGATCCCGCCGCCATGAATGTCGAACTCTTCACCAAGATGCTTCTCGCTCATGGCAGAGCATTCGATATGCCAGCCGGGACGCCCCTCGCCCCAAGGGCTTGGCCAGCTCGGCTCGCCTTCTTTGGACGGTTTCCACAGGACAAAGTCCATCGGATTGCGTTTATACGGAGCCACCTCGACCCGCGCACCAGCAATCATGTCGTCGGTGGACCGCCCCGACAAGGCGCCATAATCTTCCATCGTATCGACAGCAAACAGCACATGGCCTTCGGCGGCATAGGCATGGCCTTTATCGATCAGGGTGGCGATCATCGACAGCATCTCGTCGATATGCTCTGTCGCCCGAGGCTCGATTGTTGGCCGCATGGCACCCAATGCATCCATATCCGCATGATAGAGCGCCGTCGTTTCTTCGGTCAGCTCACGAATGGAGATGCCACGATCGGCCGCGCGGGCGTTGATCTTGTCATCCACGTCGGTGATATTCCGCACATAAGTGACATGTTCAGCCCCATATGTATGGCGCAGCAGACGGAAGAGCATGTCAAACACCACCACCGGACGGGCATTGCCGATATGGGCGGTGTCATAGACGGTGGGTCCACAGACATACATGCGAACATTGTTCGGATCGATCGGCTCGAAAGCCTCTTTGCGCTTTGTCAGGCTGTTGTAAAGCGTCAGCTTCACTGGTTCGGCATGTTTGGTCATTGACCCATTCCCAATCTGTATCTGCACATTTTGCAGAAAAGTATTTACTTCCATATAGATAATCAACGCAGCGCAGCGCCGGACAACTGGATCCGAAGCACGCCAAGAAAACGGCTGCATGCAAAGCCCAAACAGGGCGCATATCAGGCGCTGGCCGGAAATCGTTTCAAGATATTTTAGGGATGAGCGAAACGGCTCCAGCCAGCGATATGCTAGTGGATAATAATCGAACCAATAATGCAGCAGTTGGTAGGACGATCCGTTTTCATGGTCGCAACAATGGCCAAAATGTCGATGCGCGTCAACCGCCCAAGACCGCCAATCTGTGCAATAACGCAAGCTATCCACGCATCAACCCGCAATATTGCCGCCCTAGCCCGCAACTTTGGGCTCGCACCCGCGTAAAAAGCTTCCCTTTTTTACGCAGGGCTTCCGGTCATTCATCAACATGAACCCAAAATGAATAACCACCTCAGGTTTCATTCAGCCCCCATCTCATAGAGTGACGACATCAAACAGGATCACTTTGGTTCGGCTTGATCAGACCTTCATTTTGCCACTCACACTGGCGCAAGAAATACGGCAAAGAACCCATCCCATGGGCATTTTATGCCCGAACCAGTCGCACCCACTCTTTGCCGCATGGAAGCTCCTGACAGCGATGTCAGGAGCTTTTCCATTTTCAGGTCGGGTGATTCTGTTTATCATGCAGAAATTGGTCACATTTTTCACAGACAAACCCCATGTCTGCGCGACTGCGAGAAATATCGTTTAACCTTTCTACCCTCTCGGGATCGGTATTTGTGACTACAGCAGTCCAAATTTATGCTTGATAATCCCGGATAAAGAATGCAAACCGGGAAAAAGGCTTCACTCGACTAAAGTCATAGGTATATTAATAACCAAAGATGACCGGCGACTTATTGTCACACGACACCAAGGAGAAGGAGGGGCAAGAGGCTCATTGGAAGACCAAGCTTCCCTAAAGTCACTTTGTCCACGAGCTCTCGGAGCTAGAGACCCTGAAAATGAATATGAACATTCAAGACCTGGAAAAAAACTCAGAAGAGGCGGCAGGATTTCTCAAACTCCTCGCATCAGGCCCCCGTCTTCTTATTCTGTGCCAACTGATTGAGGGCGAACAGAATGTCGGCACGCTTGCCGAAAAGACCGGGCTGCGCATGACAACAGTATCCCAGCACATGGCCTTGATGCGCGCTCAAAGCATTGTCACGACCCGGCGTGAAGGCACCACGATCTTCTATTCCCTCGCCAGCCCCGTTGTCGAGGAAGTGCTTTCGGTCTTGCATAAAAGCTTCTGTCGACCGTAGGATCGATCAGACGATACACGCAAGCGCCCAAAGGTCTGGATCAGATCTGGCGATCCGCATCTGTTGAAATGGCTCCCCCTTCCAACAGATGCCGACAAGACATGACCCAACGACCATGACAATCAGCGACTACGGGGTGAGGCCCTCCCCGTTCATCAAGGAAGTTTCGCCACCCTCGATCGAGCAGTGTCTCAACTCGCTCGGCCATTTGCCACACATTGCCTGCCTTGACAGCGCGGCTCGATCCGGCTCGCTCGGGCGCTATTCCTATTGTGCGGCAGACCCCTTTGGCCTTCTCACCTCTCGAGATGGAAAGGCCTTCTGGAATGGCGATGTCCTGCCCGATGCACCGCTGGTTGCGCTGCAAAAACGCCTCGACACCTATCAACTGGCCTCGGTCGAGGCCGACATCCCGCCTTTTCAAGGGGGCGCGATGGGTTATATCGCCTATGAAGCAGGCCGACTGCTTGAGCATTTGCCGAAAACCAGCCAAGAGCAAAACCGGCTGCTCGATCTGCATTTGCCATTCTATGATGTAATTCTGGCGATTGATCATTTTGCCGATGGCCCTGACGCGCCGCCAAGAGACCGGGCCTTTATCCTGTCGTCAGGCTATCCAGAGCGCGGCGAGGCTCGCACATCCCGCGCCCGGCTGCGCCTGAAATGGTTGCGCGATCTGCTGAACAAAGCAAGACAAGAGCAACCGGCAACCATCGCGCCCCCGGCCATAACTGGCTGGCGCTCCAATTTCACCCGCGCAGCCTTTGAAAAAGCCATTGAGCGCACACGCAGTTATATACGCGACGGCGACATCTTTCAGGCAAACATCACCCAGTGCTTCAGCGCCCCCTTGCCATCAGCCAAGAGCGCAACCCCGCTTGCCTATTATCTGCAATTGCGCGAGCGCAATGCCGCCCCCTTTGCCGCCTTTCTTGAATGCGGCGATCATGCAATCGCCTCCAGTTCCCCCGAACGATTTGTCACGCTCACAGCTGGCGGCCAGGTCGAAACCCGCCCCATAAAAGGCACTGCCCCGCGCGATCTTGATGACCCTGCCCGCGATGAAGCGCTCGCTGGAGCGCTTCAAAAGAGCGACAAGGACAGGGCGGAAAACATCATGATCACGGACCTGATGCGCAACGACCTGTCACGGGTCTGCAAGCCCGGATCGATCAAGGTGCCGGATCTCTGCACACTCGAAAGCTATGCCCGGGTGCATCATCTGGTCTCCTCGGTCACCGGAGACATGAAAGAAAAGCTGGGCGCGGTCTCCCTGCTCGGCGCGACCTTCCCCGGCGGCTCCATCACAGGCGCCCCCAAAATCCGTGCCATGGAAATCATCACCGAGTTGGAAAATCTGCCCCGCGGCGTCTATTGCGGCGCAATCGGCTATCTGGGCTTCAATGGTGCCATGGACACCAACATTGCCATCCGCACCCTCACCTTCCGCGATGAAAAGGTTCAGTTCCATACCGGTGGCGGGATTACCATTCTCTCCGATCCTGCATCAGAATATGAAGAATGCCTGCATAAAGCGTCCGCTCTCTTTCGCGGCCTCGGCACGTCAGTTGAGGCGGAGCGCAAAAATTTCGAAGGCAATGAGCTTATAAGCAACCATGAGGGTCGGGCCGGATCATGATCCTCATTCTCGACAATTATGATTCCTTTGTCTTCAACTTGGCCCGCTACTGCGAGGAGCTTGGCCAACAGGTCGCCGTCTATCGCAATGACGCCCTGAGCCTTAATGACGTCGCCCGCCTCGACCCTGACGCCATCCTTTTGTCGCCGGGACCCGGTCGACCGGAAGATGCCGGCATCATGATCGATCTCATCAAGACCTTTTCAGGCCGTATCCCTATCCTTGGCATTTGCCTTGGCCATCAGGCCATTGGTGCCGCCTTTGGTGGCATCGTCACCCACGCAACCGAGCCCATGCATGGGCGCGCCAGCGCCCTGTCTCATGATGGAACGGGTCTCTTTGCCGGTTTGCCCAATCCGTTGACGGTCGGGCGCTATCACTCGCTAGTCGTCGCGCCGGACCCTTTGCCCGATGTCCTGACAGTCACCGCCCGCTCGCAGACCGGTGAAATTATGGGCCTTCGCCATAAAAGCCATCCGACCCATGGGCTGCAATTCCACCCCGAGTCAATTCTGACAGACCACGGCCACAATTTGCTAAAGCACTTTCTGGAGAGGCTCCATGACTGACCCGCAGTCCGGTTTCACAAAAGCCGTCTGGATCAACGGCACGCTGCTGCTCGGCGATGAGGCCAACGAGGCAAAGATTGAGCTCGATAATCGCGGCCTGTTGCTCGGTGACGGGATATTTGAAACCCTGCCAATCCTCAAAGGTGCACCCATTTGGTGGCCGGAGCATCGCACCCGCCTGCTGACCAGTGCCCGACGTCTCGGCATCATGATCGAAGCAGCAACGCTGGATGCAATTGTTCAAGAGCTTGGTCGCGTCAACGCTCAAACCAATGCCATCCTGCGCTTGACGGTCACCCGCAACCCGGGCGGGCGGGGTTTGGTGCCCGCAAAAAACAGCCCAGGTACATCCTTTGCAAGCCTTGCGCCCTATCCCGACATGATGGCCTTTGACACCATCAGCCTGATCACCAGCACGATCCGGAAAAATGAAGGCTCGCCCACTTCCAGCCTTAAAAGCCTCAATTACCTTGATCATATATTGGCCTCAAAAGAGGCATCAGACGCGGGCGCTGGCGACGCCTTGATGCTCAACAATCAGGGCAAGGTGGCTTGCGCCACCATCGGCAATGTCTTTGCCATCTTTGGCAACAGTCTCATCACCCCGCCCATTCAAGATGGCCTGTTGCCCGGCATTCTGCGCAGCAAAGTCCTCGCCCATGCCCCTGAGATTGACTGCCAAGCAACGGAGCAAAGCCTCAGCCTTGACGACATAAAAAAGGCTGATGGTGTCTTTCTCACCAACAGCCTTCGAATTGTGCGCAGGGTCAACCAGTTGGATGACCAAATCTATACCTCTTCGGAAGGAGACAGGATCCATCAACTCCAGACCCTCTTTCGCCACCTTCTGACCGAGGCCCGCCAACCGTGCAAGGATGACAGCCAAGTTTAAGGGCTATTCCAACCAATCGCCACAACGCGGTGCGTCATTGCTACCCCATGGCATGATCGGCACGGTAGAAGTCGAGTTTTTCGGGCTGCCATCGATAAGTTTGTCCGAATAGATCAAATAGACCAGCACGTTGCGCTTGGAATCACAGCCGCGCACAATGCGGGTTTTCTTGAAGAGAAGCGACCGGCGCGTGCGAAACATTTCATCGCCTTGCTCGAACTTCTCCTTGAAAGCAATCGGGCCGACCTGACGACAGGCCAGAGATGCATCGGATACTTCCTCGGCCACGCCAAACATCCCCGAAATGCCGCCTTTTTCCGGCACGGTGAAGTGACAGGCCACCCCTTCGATCAAAGGATCATCAATGGCATAGGTCGCCAGCTTGTGATCAGGGGTCAGGAACTTCCAAACCGTCGATTTCTTGAAAATAAGATCCGGCCCGTCTGCGGCCATGGCCGACGTGATGCCAAGTGCAAGCGCAAGGCAAGCTCCCATCAGTGAACGAAACATAGTCTAATCCTGTTCTGCATTTGGTTGAGCAGTAATCGGGTCGAAATGACAGACCAGTTTGGCCCATCCCCAATATCCGCATGCATATGTCATGCAAGATATAAGTCACAGAAATGAAATTGCGACCCTGATTTTCCCCGGCCAAGAGGAAACGCACAGCCATGAAGCAGTTTCATTGCTGCAATGCATGAAATTGAAGCGCTCGCGGCCTTGCAATAAGCGCACCACTCCGATAGAAACATTCTAAATTATGTTATTTTACCTATTCGCCGGCCTTTTTGCCTGGCTTGAATACATCCTCCCGAATTGGAACCCTGTATGACAATCGAAACCGCTACCCCAACGGGTATAGGCGCTCGTTTGAGCAATATGATGTCGCCCAAGCAGTTCAAGACGGACACTTTGTCTGGTCTGACCGTCGCCTTGGCTCTTGTGCCCGAAGCCGTTGCCTTTGCCTTTGTGGCACAGGTCCATCCCCTTGTCGGGCTCTATGCTGCCTTCATCGTTGGCCTGATTACTGCCGTGTTTGGCGGTCGACCCGGCATGATTTCCGGTGCCACCGGCGCACTGGCCGTTGTCATGGTCTCGCTGGTGATCAATCATGGCGTGGAATATCTGTTTGCCACCATTGTGTTGATGGGACTGCTTCAGATCACCGCCGGAATCATGCGGTGGGGCAAGTTCATCCGTATGGTGCCCCATCCCGTGATGCTCGGATTCGTCAATGGCCTTGCCATTGTCATCGGTCTGGCACAGCTCTCCCAGTTCAAGGTCAAGAATGCGGCCGGAGAGCTGGTCTGGATGACGGGGACACCCCTTTATACAATGCTTGGCCTTGTATTGCTGACCATGGTCATCATCTGGCTTTCCCCAAGACTGACCAAGGCAATTCCCGCGCCATTGCTGGCAATCGTTGGTGTCTCCATGCTGGTGATTGGCCTTGATCTCAACATCCCGCGTGTCGGCGACCTCGCCACCATCGCCGGTGGCCTGCCTGAATTCCACATTCCAACGGTCCCACTAACCCTTGAGACCCTTAAGATCATCTTCCCTTATGCGGCGATTCTGGCCGCGATTGGTCTGATTGAAAGCCTGCTGACCCTCAACCTCGTCTCGGAAATGACCGACACTCACGGTGGGGCTTCCAAGGAAAGCATCGCGCAGGGCGCTGCAAATGTCGTAACCGGCTTCTTTGGCGGCATGGGCGGCTGTGCGATGATCGGCCAGTCGATGATCAATGTGAAATCCGGTGGTCGGACCCGTTGGTCCGGTATTTCCGCAGCCCTGTTCCTGCTGTCCTTCATTCTCTTTGCCTCGGGCCTGATCGAACAGATCCCGCTGGCCGCTCTGGTGGGCGTGATGTTCATGGTTGTCATCGGCACCTTTGCTTGGCGCAGCCTGAAGATCATGCGCGATATTCCGCGCCATGATGCCTTTGTCATCATCCTTGTGACATGCGTCACCGTCTATTCCGACCTCGCAGTCGCTGTTGTGGTTGGTGTGATTGTCTCCGCACTGGTCTTTGCGTGGCAAGCGGCCAAACGCATCGACGTGAAAGTCGGCGTCGAAGAACATGGCTGGAAGGTTTATGAATTGCACGGCCCGCTCTTCTTTGGCTCTGTTGCCAGTTTTCAGGAGCTGTTCGACCCGAAAAGCGACCCCGAAGACGTCGTCATCGAGTTCAAGTCTGCCCGTGTGTGGGACCATTCTGCGCTTCAGGCCATAGACAGCCTTGCAACCAGATATGAAGATCAGGGCAAAAAGCTGCACCTGCGTCATCTGGCACCGGACTGCCGCGAATTGCTGCAAAAAGCCGACAAGTTCATCGAGGTTTCGGTGATTGACGATCCAAAATATCAAGTGGCTGTCGATTATTCCGAACTGTTCGGCAAAAAGCACGGAATTCCTGCCAACTAAAGCGCCTCGCCCAAAGCGCCGACCAACGCAACGCCAAACAAAAAGCCTCTGTCAGATTGAGATCTGACAGAGGCTTTTTAACAGGAAAAAGTTGATCCTTAGAAAGAAGAGCCAAGCTTCTTGTACCCACCCTCATAATAAAGAAGCGGCACACCATCCCGTTTTGCGACCGTCAGCACGCGGCCAATCAGAATGACATGATCGCCCCCTTCAACAATCTTCTCGACCTTGCAATCGAATGTTGCCAAGGCACCATCAAGCAAAGGCGCACCCGTCTGCCCCTTGTGCCAACTGACGCCTTCAAAGCGATCCTCGATCATTGCTGCAAAACGGTTGGAAATCTCCATCTGGTCGTCGGCCAGAATGCTGATGCCATAAAAGCCGCTTTCAGCGAAAATGCCCAGCTGATGCGATTGCTTGTTGAGGGACCACAACACCAGAGGCGGATCAAGCGAAACGGAATTAAAGCTATTCACCGTCAGGCCGTGAGGACGACCATCCTTGTCCAGGGTCGAAGCAACTGTAATTCCTGTTGCAAAAGCGCCCAGGGCCTGACGAAACTCTACATCCGTAATCATCGATTTTACCGTTCTTCTTGGCAGCTGATATCAGCCGCTAGCGAGACGCGCCAATAACAAAGCAGCGTCAGTCATAAGCTTTCGCCGCTCTCTTAGCGCACTTTCCCCTAAGGGAAAAGGGGCATCAATAGAAAGACTGATAGAGAGGCAAAGGCAACCAGTCCATCCATTGCCTGTGTGTGTCTCACCGCTCACCATCAAGGCAATTGCATGTGATTGTGTTTGATGAAACAAAAGAACAATAATTTCGCCTCATTCTGAGGTGATTCTGGTAACAAATCAGCAAATGGGTGCGACCCCGTCTTATGGTCGCATACTTTGGCTGCACCAGTTCTGAGACTTGCCCTTTCCTGTGGGCCAAAAGACGTCCTCAAAGCGGATAATAACCTTGACGTTGCGAACCAAGATTACCGGATTGACCTTTGCGCTGACGACCCTGTCAGCGGTGGTTTTCATTGCCCCCGCCATTCATGCGCAGAGCTCCAGGGTCACTCTTGCCCAATATTGCGCCCAGCTTGAAGGCGAACTCGCCCGCATACAGCGTGCAGGCCAGTCCCGCTCCAGCCGACAATTCGAGAAGTATGATGCGGCCGTTCACAAGCAATTGGCTCAGCTCGACAGTGCCAATCGTTTAGCCAAGCGCGATGGCTGCAATGGCCGACGGATCTTCCTGTTTCGCCGCACCCCGAAAGCCAGTTGCCCAGCGCTTCTAAAACGCATTGGCAAGATGGAGCGCAACCTCGCCGCCCTTGAAAAAAAGCGCAGCCGCTATGCCCCTGCGGCACCGCAAGACAATGGGATGGAAAAGGCCCGCATCCTCAGAGAACTCGGCAATGCCGGTTGTGGGAACCGATATGATCGCTTCGCCCGCGACGAACCGATCCGCAAGCGTCGTGGCCTATTTGGCTCCATTTTCCGCACAAGAGAAAGCAATTTCAGCCAGCGCTGGGGTTATGATGACCGGGACATCCCGCAAGTCGGCACCTACAAAACCGTCTGCGTCCGAGCCTGTGACGGCTATTTCTTCCCCATTAGCTTCTCGACCACCGAAGGCAGCTTTGGTCGTGACAAGAATACCTGTCATTCTCGCTGTCCCGGTGCAGATGTAGAATTGTATATCTATCAAAATCCCGGTGAAACACCCCAGGATATGCGCTCGCTGGATGGCCGCGCCTACAATTCGCTTGAAACGGCTTTCCTTTATCAGAAGGAATATGTCGCCAATTGCAGCTGTCAGGCTCCAAAGAGCCAATTGGCCTCCATTGCCGGGGACAATCAGCTTCCCTCATCGCCAGCCAACCCGGACACTCGATCCGAAATTGGAGCTGCGGTTCCAGCGGGACCCATCGTCCCGCTGCCAATGCCCAAACAGAGCATCATGGTCGACCCGGACACCCGCGCAACCGAACGGCTGGGCATTGCTTTCTCGCCCTATAAACCACCAGAAGTGCGCTCCGACAAGGGCG
Organism: uncultured Cohaesibacter sp.; assembly: GCF_963677725.1. Lineage (NCBI taxonomy): Bacteria > Pseudomonadati > Pseudomonadota > Alphaproteobacteria > Hyphomicrobiales > Cohaesibacteraceae > Cohaesibacter > uncultured Cohaesibacter sp. The sequence continues at coordinate 4,518,291 of NZ_OY782507.1, read as the reverse complement.
TCGTGCACACCTCCGATGGACGCTCGATCAGGATAGTCGGTCCGAAGTTTTTTGGTAGCCAAGAATAGGCAGGAAGGCCGCCAGCTCCGGTCCGTGCGAGCGGCCCGTCAGTGCCACACGCAAAGGCATGAACAGGCCTTTGCCCTTGCGTCCGGTCTCCGCCTTCAACGCGGTCGTCCATGCCTTCCAGGTCGAGCCATCCCATGGCTCATTTGGCAGCAATTCCAAGGCCTTGGCGTAAAAGTCTGAATCATCTTCTGACTTTGCAACCGCATCTTCCGGCAGGCCAGTTTCAACAATATCCCACCAGCTTCTGGCATCTGGCAGCCGTTCGATATTGCCTCGCACGGCAAGCCAGAAATCCTCGCCGCCGGCAACACCCAATGAAGCCAGACGGTCACTCACATCGTCAAAACTTGTCTCATGCAGAATGCGTGCATTGAGGTGAGCAAGGTCCGCCATATCGAATTTCGAAGCACTGCGCGAGACTTTATCAAGGGCAAACAGATCGGCCAGTGCTTCCATGTTCGCGAGCGGTTGAACCGGTTCGGACGTGCCAATCAGAACTGCAAAGATCGCAACAGACAATGGCTCATAACCCTCGTCCTTCATGGTACGAATCGACAAGGAACCAAGACGCTTGGACAGCCCCTCCCCGGTCGCGCTGGTCAGAAGGTTGTGATGGGCAAAGCCCGGCGCCTTGCCGCTGAGCAATTCAAACAGCTGGATCTGCACCGCCGTGTTGGTCACATGATCATCTCCGCGGATCACCATGGTGATGCCCATATCAATGTCGTCAATGACCGAAGGCAGAGTATAGAGATAAGTGCCATCTTCGCGGATCAGCACCGGATCGGAAACGCTGTCGCATTCAATGCTTTGCTCGCCCCGCACGCCATCCTGCCAGACGACGGTCTTGTGATCGAGCAAGAAACGCCAATGGGGCCGACGACCTTCTGCCTCATAGGCTTCCCTTTGGTCATCCGTCAACTCCAAAGCGGCACGATCATAAACCGGTGGCAAGCCGCGGGCTCGCTGGCGCTTGCGTTTGCGGTCAAGCTCATCTGCTGTCTCATAGCAGGGATAAAGCCGCCCCATGGCTTTCAGCTTCTCGGCCACCTCATCATAGGATACCATCCGGGCCGACTGTTTTTCCACCCGGTCGGGCTTGATTCCAAGCCAATCGAGATCAGCCGCGATGCCATCGGCATATTCCTGCTTGGAGCGTTCCTGATCGGTGTCATCAAAGCGCAGGATGAACTGCCCACCGCTTTTGACTGCGGTCAACCAGTTGATCAGCGCCGTACGCGCATTGCCAATATGGATATTGCCCGTCGGAGACGGGGCGAAGCGAACGATTTCAGCCATCAGGCAAACTTCCTTTAAGATCTGGAAACGGGCGGAACGTCAGCTGCGGTCCCGGAAACCGTTGGTAATGGGGTAGCGGCGGTCTCTGCCGAAATTCTTCTCCGACAATTTGACCCCCGGCGCCGACTGGCGGCGTTTATATTCCGCGATATAGAGCAGATGCTCGATGCGATGAACCAGAGCCTTGTCATGGCCGCGCTCGACAATCTCATCGACCGCCATTTCCTTCTCGACCAGACATTCAAGAATGTCATCCAGCACCGGATATTCCGGCAAACTGTCCTGATCGGTCTGGTTCTCGCGCAATTCGGCCGTTGGTGCCTTGGCAATAATGTTGGCCGGAATCACCTCGCCACCCGGCCCCATCGCCCCATCCGGCTTATGGCCGTTGCGCCATGCGGACAGATGATAAACCTGCATCTTGTAGAGGTCCTTGATCGGATTGTATCCGCCATTCATGTCGCCATAAAGGGTCGCATAGCCAACGGACATTTCGGACTTGTTGCCGGTGGTGACAACCATATTGCCGAATTTATTGGAGATCGCCATCAGGATTGTCCCGCGCGAGCGAGACTGGAGATTCTCCTCCGTCACCCCTTCCGTGGTGCCATCAAACAGGCTCGACAAGGCATTGGAAAACCCATCCACCGGCTCGGCAATGTCGACAATGTCATAACGCACGCCCAAGGCCTTGGCACAATCGGCCGCATCCTTAAGGCTCTCCTCCGAGGTATAGCGATAGGGCAGCATCACGCAATGCACCCGATCCGCCCCCAGAGCATCCACGGCCAACGCAGCGCAAATGGCAGAATCGATGCCCCCCGACAGGCCCAGAACAACACCGGGAAAGCGGTTCTTGTTGACATAATCCCTGAGGCCCAGCATGCAGGCAGACCATGCGCTGGCATCGCGATCCATCACAGGCACAACCGGCCCTTCCAGCCGCCAGCCTTGTTCCCCACGCACAGCGCTCACCACCTGCTGATCCTCGGCAAAGCCAACCATTTGTGCCCCCAATGAGCGGTCAGCATTCAAGGCAAAGGACGCGCCGTCAAACACCAATTCATCCTGCCCGCCAACCTGATTGACATAGATGAGCGGCAATTCGGTCTCGACCACCCGCTGGACCGCCACCTGCTGGCGAATATCCCTCTTATCGAGATTGAACGGCGACCCATTTGGTACCACAAGGAGTTCGGCGCCAGTCTCCATCAGACATTCGCAAACATCGCTATCCCAGATATCCTCACAAATAGGCACACCCACAGCCACGCCGCGAATGGACATCGGTCCGGGCATCGGCCCGGCAGAAAAGACGCGCTTTTCGTCAAACACGCCATAATTGGGCAGGTCGGCCTTGTAACGCACGGTCTGGACTTCGCCATTATCAAGCAGGCAAACCGCATTATAGAGCTTGCCATCATGCATCCATGGCGTGCCAATCAAGATGGCAGGCGCATCACCTGCCGTTACCTCTGCAAGCGCTTCGACTTCCGCCCGGCAGGCAGCCTGAAAGGCCGGTTTCAACACCAGATCCTCTGGCGGATAGCCGGAAATGAACAGCTCGGTCAAGACGAGGCAATCGGCCCCCTGTTCTGCTGCGACCGCATGAGCGGCCCGTGCCTTGGCAGCATTGCCGGAAAGATCACCCAAGATCGGATTGAGCTGGGCAAGGCTGAATGTGAGCTTATCGGTCACGCACTTTATTCCTGTCTTGGATGCAACAACGGGACAAGCCAACCAGATGGGCAGTCATCCCGAGCCGCAGACACACGGCCCGGCATCAGCCGGGCCCATCATCTCAACAACGCAAGGCCTTCGCCTTACACTCTCTGAAGAAAAGATATAAAGGCAGCGCCAACGAGAATCCAACGCAAAGTGTCGCAGGCAGAACCAACCACCAGTTTCTCACACCCAGTTGGCGCGCATCCACAAAGGACCAAACAAGGAAGGCGAGGATCGACAGGCTGATATCCACCGTCAGTCCCTTGGCCACTGCGTTCGGCGTCATCTGGGCAATAAACAATCCTAGGTCAAAGCCGTTAGCCGCAAAGAAATCAGCAAAGTGAATCCACGGCCAAAGCGTTCCAACCACACACATCAACAGATAAAAACGAGCAAGGGTCATAACATTCTCCTGATCAGTTACCTCTTATACCAATCCAGCCTCCAAGCCGTTCACTCAAAGCTTTAAAAAGACAAAAAAGCCTGACCCAAAAGGCCAGGCTTTTCATGTCTTGATCAGATCAAACAAATCCGAACGTTTTCAAAGACCCTTATTTGCGTCCTTCACGGTCTTTCTTGATATTGTCGGCAATCAGGAAAGCCAACTCAAGAGCCTGATCGGCATTGAGACGTGGGTCACAAACGGTGTGATAACGATCCGTCAGATCATCTTCGGTGATTTCGTGAGCGCCACCGGTGCATTCAGTGACATTCTTGCCGGTCATTTCCACATGGATGCCACCCGGATAGGTTCCCTCTGAGCGGTGCACCGCAAAGAAGCTCTCGACTTCTTTCAGGATCCGATCAAATGGACGGGTTTTATAGCCATTATTTGCCTTGACCACGTTGCCATGCATCGGATCACAGGACCAAACAACCTTCTTGCCTTCCCGTTTCACCGCCTTGACCAGATCTGGCAGATGATCGAACACCTTGTCTGCACCAAATCGGGTGATAAGGGTCAGACGACCAGCCTCATTGTCCGGGTTCAGCACATCAATCAGGCGCAGAAGATCTTCGGGATCGAGGGATGGGCCGCATTTCAAGCCAATCGGATTCTCGATGCCGCGGAAGAATTCCACGTGAGCGTGATCGATCTGACGCGTGCGGTCACCGATCCACAGCATGTGGCCGGAAGTCGCGAAATAATTGCCAGAGATGGAATCAACGCGCGTGAAGGCCTGTTCATAGCCAAGCAGCAAAGCTTCGTGGCTGGTGAAAAAGTCTGTCGAGCGCAGTGCTTCGGTCTGGGATGGCTCAACACCACAGGCACGCATGAAGGCCATTGCCTCGGTGATGCGGTCCGCCAGTTCCTGATAACGGTGGCCTTGCGGGCTGTCAGCAAGGAAGCCCATGGTCCACTGATGCACATGATCGAGATTGGCAAAACCACCCTGCGCAAAAGCACGCAGCAGGTTCAGCGTGGCCGCAGACTGCCGGTAAGCCATTTCCATCTTGTGTGGATCCGGAATACGGGCGCCCTCGTTAAAGCTGATGCCATTGATAATGTCGCCGCGATAGCTTGGCAGTTCCACACCGTCAACAGTCTCTGTCGGCGAGGAACGCGGCTTGGCGAACTGCCCTGCAATGCGGCCAACCTTGACCACTGGCGAGGCGGCGGCAAAAGTCAGCACCGCAGCCATTTGCAGGAATACGCGGAAGAAATCGCGAATGTTGTCAGGGTGATGTTCTGCAAAGGATTCGGCGCAATCGCCACCCTGCAGCAGAAAACCGTCACCTTCAGCAACCCGGGCCAGCTGTTTGCGCAGCTTGCGGGCCTCGCCAGCAAAGACCAAAGGCGGATAGGTTGCAAGGCGACCTTCAACAGCGTCTACTGCCTCTTGGTCAGGATAGTCCGGAACTTGCACGATCGGCATCGACCGCCAGCTGTCCGGGGTCCAAGTCTTGCTCATAGTACCCTCTTTTTTCTTTACTGAATGCCAGGATATCCCGGCGGACAAAAAGACCGGCCCGTGAGATTTGCACTTGAAGCATTCACACGATGAAAGGCCAGTCGAGCGTTGTTATACACATGTGAACGACGTGTTGCCATAGATGTAAGCGTATAAACTGGAAAAGTCTGTGAGTCTTTTTGTTATAAAAGAACACTATGACAACAGGATCAGTCTATTATATTCCCGCGTTTGTCAGAAAATGGCATCTTGAATGATCCGAAAATCGATCCGTTGCCCTCTTCTTCTTGGGCAAGCCCATCGGGAGGATCGCAGCTGAAACCAGTCAGCCTCTCTCCCTCCACCACCGCGATCGGGCCGTCTTCACTGGACTTGTGCCAGCGCCAGCGAAGGGTCTCTCCCTCTATGGCCAACGGTTCGCCCAACTCGAAATATACCTTGGTGAGCGTGTCGCCGACCGAAACCCGTTTACAGACCGAAGCGGCCAAAACCAAGCGCTGACCACATGTCTGATCCAGATAACAATCAGGTTTGACGCAAAAGCCGGGTCTGGCAACCCAACGACCACCATCAACAATTTGACAGACCTGCTGTTGGGCGATTTGCCAGGCCCCGGGCGCCTTCAACAGCGCCAAAGGCCAAAGGATAATCCCGCAAACAAGACCGATCACAAAAGCGATGATGACAGATTGCTTCACAAGCCCACGCCCCGAAAACACGTTTTGGTATTACTTGTTACTGGATTTTCCGCTTGGCTGCCTTGGCAGCATACGGATTGTCCCCTTTGCGCATCAACATCCGCACAGGCACAGCGGGAATGTCAAAGCTCTCCCGCAAATCATTGAGCAGATAACGGGTATAGCTGTCCGGCAAAGCCTCCGGTCGCGAACACATCACCACAAAGGTTGGTGGACGGGCCTTGATCTGGGTGGCATAGCGGATCCTGTTGCGACGACCACCAGCCGCCGGGGGCGGATGCGAGCCAACCGCATCAGCCAGCCAACGATTGAGCCGCGAGGTCGAGATCCGACGGTTCCAGATTTCATAGATGTCCAGCACGGCCTGCATCAGACGGTCGAGATTCTTGCCCGTCAGGCCGGAAATCGGCACCATCGGCACATCTCGCATCTGAGGCAACAGCCGGGTTGCCTTTTCCCGCAGATCCGCCATCATTTCCTGCGGATTTTCGACCAGATCCCACTTATTGAGCGCGATCACAATGGCGCGGCCTTCACGCTGCACCAGATCGGCAATCTGCAAATCCTGCTTCTCGAACGGCTTGGTCACATCTAGCGTGACCACCACCACTTCGGCAAACTGGATCGAGCGCAGGGCGTCGGAAACCGACAATTTCTCAAGCTTTTCCTGCACCCGCGCTTTCTTGCGCATGCCCGCGGTATCAAACAGCTTGATCTTGCGATCTCGGAATTCCCAATTGACCGAGATGGAATCGCGCGTGATCCCCGCTTCCGGTCCGGTCAGCAACCTGTCTTCGCCGATCATGTGATTGATCAGCGTCGACTTGCCAGCATTCGGACGCCCGACAATCGCCACGCGCAGCGGTTTGGTCGGATCGTAAAGAGGGGCTTCGGATTCATCGTCATCAATCTCGACATCCACCTGCGGGCCGTCATCATCGGCCAACAAGGCATCAACAGAATCGCCTGCATTTCCCGCAGCCGCCAGCTTTTCTTCTTCAAGCTTGACAAGCGCTTCATAAAGATCGGCAATCCCGATGCCATGTTCGGCAGACAGGGGCATAGGTTCCCCAAGGCCCAGCGAGAAAGCCTCATAATAGCCTGCATCAGCCGCTCGCCCCTCGGACTTGTTGGCCAGCAGAATAGTCGGCTTGCCCGCCTTGCGCACCATATCGGCGAAATATTCGTCCATCGGTGTAATACCGGAGCGCGCATCCATCATGAACAGAACCACATCAGCCATAGCAATGGCTTCCTGGGTTTGCAGACGCATCCGGGTTTCAAGGGCATCTTCCTCGGCAACTTCCAAACCGGCAGTATCGATGATATTGATCGTCAGATCACCGATCCGCGCTTCGCTTTCGCGACGGTCGCGCGTCACGCCGGGCCGGTCATCAACCAGCGCCAGCTTCTTGCCAACCAGACGGTTGAACAAAGTGGATTTGCCGACATTGGGTCGGCCAACAATGGCCACATTCAGTTTCATAACGTTTCCAAAACGCTTTCCGTCCCGACCATCCGGCGCTGACTGGCAACAGCCTGTCGGGATCGCCAACGGGGAAGACTGCAATCTCTCGCCGTCTCGGCCCGCTAGATAACACAAAACCCCGGACCGGACCCAGGGCACTTTTTATTCTTTCGCAAGCCTTGAAGGAAAGATCCGCCCTCCCCGCACAAGGCAGGACGGGCGGACCTGATCAAACAAGACCATCATATGTGTCTGTCACACACGCCCGGATCAGTTAAATCCGGACAGACGACCCGATCCGCTTAGCGTGATCAAGCGACCACCGACAGCAATCGGTGAAATGAAGACAGGATCCTTGGCATTTTTGGTCAGCTTGACCTGCCCGTTTTGTGGGCTGACAGCTGCCAATTGTCCTTCACTGGACGCAGCCCACAGACTGCCACCGGCCAGCACAGGACCGGCCCAGGTCGACCGCTTTTTCTTCTCTCTAATCGACGGCAACTGGTTTGACCAGCGAATTTTGCCCGTCTTGCGATTGAGCGCAAACAAACGGTCATCCAGATCAAGCACGAAAACGCTGTTGCCATTGACAACTGGCGTATGGCTAGAGCCGATATTCCGCTCCCACAGACGCTCCCCATCGCGCAGGCGGAAGGCGACCAGATTACCGCTGACGGACGCCACATAGGCCACTCCGTTGGAAATCACAGGACCACCCGCAACCGCAGAAATACCTGACACCGCAAAGCGACGGCTGCCCAGAACCATGGTATCGGTCCAGCGCATCTCACCGGTCTTGAGGTCAAGTGCAGCCAATTCCCCGGACGTGCCAGCAAACAAAACCGTATTGCCGCTTACCGCAGGAGCCGCAGCCCCAATCAGACCAGCACCCTCTGGAATGCCATTGAATGACCAAAGCTCTTTACCATCGGACACATTGACCGCATAGATCGAGTTGGTTGCCGTGACGGCCAAAACGACATTGCCCGCAATCGCAGGCGCGCCGCGTGCTGGTGCATCAAGTGTAAAGGACCAGAGCCGACGCCCAGATCCCCCTTCAAGAGCAACCAGCTCACTAAAGCCCGTTGCCGCATAAACGCGATTGGCATCCATGGCAACGGCACCGCCTGTGGCGACGCCTTTTTCATTTTCCGGCCGAACAGACGTCGACCAGATCCGGCCACCGTTGGAGGCGGAATGCACAGATACTTTGCCATCCGGTCCATAGACCGCAACACGACCACCATAGGAAACAGGCCGCGCACCAGCGCGTGGATCAGACTTCCCACCGCTGATCGTCGCACCGACACTCCAGATCCGGTTGCCCTGACCACTATAGGAGACGTGAGGCGGATTGTTCGTTGCCGGACCACCAGCCTGCCCCCAGCTGTTGAAGGCAACAGCAGATGTAAGAGAAACCGGGCTGCTATCTTCGGATTTTATTTCCGAGGCCGTTTGAAACAGGGATGTACGAGTCCCCGGAAGAGGCACTTCTTTCTTGGCGAATGGATTGATGTCGCTGGCCATATCCGCAACACTGGTGCATCCGGCCAACAAACCCACCATCACCATTGACACCAACAGGTGCGCGCGGCGGGATTTCGTGCCTTCGTCAAGAGTCAATTCAGCTGATTTCATGAGGCTTTCCCTTCGCTTGGTGCGAATTTGGACCGCAAGAAGTTGGCGTAAACTTCAGCCCTCTGGCGCATCTGGGATGGGGTTTCGGCATCGGCCACCATGCGCTCTGCAATCGGCAGTGCCTTGTCGAACTCTGTCTTCTCGATATAGGCCAACAACACCAGCTCACGAGCGCTGTGACGAAAGCCACTGTCATCCATCATGCCGGACATCTGCAAAATCACATCATCGGCCTTACCCTGATCCAGCATCAGAATATTGGCGCGCACCCGAGCGAGATCCTGAATGACGGCTTCGTTGGATGGATTGGCGGCAATCGCTTCAAACCCGGCAATTGCGTCATCGACATCACCGGACGCTGCTTTTTCAGAGGCGATACGCATCTCAGCCAGCAAAGGATAGCCCCCGGAGCCTTCAGCTTTCAGCTTTTCAAGCGCTGCAATCGCCTCATCCGTTTTCTTTTCATCGGACAGGGCAAGAGCCGCAAGGAACGCATCACCAGACTGCTGTGCCTGGGTTTGCTTCCAATAGTCATAACCTTTGTTGGCAGCGGTTCCCAACACGATCAGCAACGCAAAGCCGATAACGAAAGGCCCGAACCGGTCCCAAAGATTGCGGATTTCTTCTTGACGCATCTCTTCGTCAACTTCGCGGATAAAATCGTTGTCCGACATGATCTCTTGCATCCATCCTTCGACTGAAGCTACCGACAGGCTTAACGCTCAATCCATCGCTTCATAGACCGGCCATGACCGGCAAAACTCGTTCAAACAGGCACCTCTGCCTATTTGTCACTCAATATCTTTTGCCGGACATTAGCGAGTCAGACGACAACACGCAATCACTGCAATGCCGTTAGGCCCTGATTTGACGGAGAAAACCCCATGCTTGACGACCCAAAGCAGCAAGCGAGGGATTGATCCGACACTTTTCCAGCCGCCATTGCTTCCACAGGCAATGTGGCAGCATTGGGGTCAAACGGCACTTTCCCGCCCCCACACCCGGCACAAGGCGCAAGTCCGGGCTGTTATTCATAGCTTTTGCAAACAGGCGATCAGCCCAGCGGTGCCACGTCAAAAGCCCATTCATGCAAGCCCATCACCATCACGGCATAGAAGGCAAGCCCAAGCACAACAGCATAGACATCATGAAGCCTGCGGCCCTTCGGTATCACGACCAACCCGGCCTGAATGCGTTTTTTAAGCGAGATGCGATAGGTGACTGCATAAAAGAGGAAAAAGCCGAACAAGATGACATCGGCCAGCGTACCATTGGCTATCAAATGCGCCAGAGCCCAGATCTTGATCGCGACTGATAGGGGTGAGGTCAGCTTTTCCTTGATCTTGCCTTTGAAGGGAGCCGCAAACAGCAAAATAGAGGAAAACAGCATCAGGGTCGCGGCCAGATGGCGGGTCCAGACCGGCGGATACCACAGAATCACGTCATAACGCGCCTCGAAATAGCCAGCAAAAATCAGCGCTATGGCAGCCAGCGCAACAACGCCGTGCAAGGCGCGATAGCCCATCACACCGATCCGTTCCACGGTAGACTCTTTAAGAGCTTGGCGCTGCGGCACCAAATGAATGGCGAAAAACAGAATTATTCCGGCGATCATAGTGAGCAAATTAACGATCATGGTTATGTCCAATTCATTCAGGTCTTCGGGCTAGGTATCGAATGTTGCGGTCCCTGTCAATTCTTGAGATCGCAACTCAACTATCATCAAGAAGACGAGTAGAAAACAGCGCCCTTTCTGCCGATGCGAATTGACGCAAATGTCCAGAAACCGCCAACTCTCGTCCATTGGTCGAGACAGATGCGATAAGATGCCCGGCTGAGCCAAAAAGCGATTGACCTTCCCCGTCACTTGCACCACGCTACCCGCAATAGGAACTCTACGGACAAGTGGAGCAAACGATTTCGAACTTGCTTGATGCCCATTGGGGACGTGTATAAAGCCCCGAAATTCCAAAGCACCACCCACATCCTCCCTGACGGCTCGAAGTGTCCGGGACAATAAGGTGAGAAAATCGGCAATCGGCAAGCGCCAAGTGCGTATAAACCATCAACTGGCCTGTCGCTTGCCCTGCCTTGTCTGCAGGAGGATGCCAGCGGGCTCATAGGATGGCGACCAGAGCCGCCATTCGGGAGGTGTCATGACAATCTCGCCCAAAACGGCCTTGCAGATGCTCGAAGGTAAGCGCATCGAAATTTCCGATCTGAGCGACCTTTCAAAGGAATCCCGCGACGTCGTCTCGCTCGACCAACAAAGTGTCGGCCGCCTGTCACGCATGGATGCCTTGCAAGGTCAGGCAATGGCAAAGGAAGCTCAGCGCCGTCGCGATGTCGAGTTGCTGCGGATTGAACAGGCCTTTCAGCGTTTGGAGGACGGCGATTTTGGCTATTGCGTTGAATGTGACGCCAAAATCCCGTTGAAACGCCTCGAAATTGACCCCGCCGCCACCCACTGTGTCCAATGCGCATCTTTATTGGAAAAGCTCAAAAAGAACTGAGCGTCTTAACGTTAAGCGCAAATGACTGCAATTGCTGTTTGCAATGATTATAAAAGCAGGTTTTGATAGACCCATCACTTGCAGGGAAACCTGTGCGAAGACGTAGATTGCATTGCAAACCCGGTCTAATACCGACAGCACGTTTTGAACGTCATTGCAAAAGAATGAATGACACACAAGACCAAAAGGCGGACCAAGCCACGCCCTGACAGTGCCGCATCAATGGACCCTTCGGTTTGCTCAACTTGCTTTTTTGATCATTGATTTCTGGGGAACAGATGACTAGGGGAGCCGACACCATGCCCGTTCGCAACCAAGGACCTTTCTTACGAAACGCCCTGTCCATTGCTGACAAGGCCATCAGACATGGCGCTCTGCATTGCACTTTCATCGCAGGCCTTGCCGTCATCATGGCGCTCACCGCCCTGCCCGGCTCGGCAGACGCCAAAATGCGCGGCGTTCAAGTTACCATTGATATTTCGAGCCAGAAAATGCTTGTGACCGTCAATGGCAAGCGGCGTCATGCATGGCCTGTGTCGACCGCACGCCGGGGATATCGCACGCCAGTTGGCAGATTCAGGCCGACCCGCATGCACCGGCGCTATTATTCCAAGCGCTATCGCGGCGCACCAATGCCCTATTCCATTTTCTTCCATGGTGGGTATGCCATCCACGGCACCAGTTCAATCAAACGATTGGGGCGTCCTGCCTCTCACGGCTGCGTTCGCCTGCATCCCAGCAATGCCAGAACCCTGTTCGATCTGGTCCGCCGGAATGGCCCGCGCAACACCCATATCGCCATTCGTCGATAAAGGGCGGCATTGACACAAAAACAGCAAGCAAAAAGGGCGCCTCAAGCGCCCTGATTGTGTTCCTTGCAAGAATGCAGATCTGAAGTGCGCCGGATCCCTAAGCCTTTTCCTTGGCAGGCAAGCGTCCCACAAAGCGCATGGTCAACGCGATCCAGTCCTTCAAGTCTTCTTGCGAACACTCATCAGCATTCACCTGAACAAATCCGGTCATCGGTCGTGTGCCGCTGATCATGGTCGATGCACCGGGTCGCGCCAGCGCCTTCATCATGTTTGCCTTTCCGACACGAAACATGAAAATCCGCGCACCCGATTTATCAATATGAGTCCCCCCGATCATATTGCCCTCGGTGAGAAAGCAAAGCCCTCCCATCATTTTCACTTCCGTCACATCCGGCAAGTCCGCCACAACGGCCCGAAGGCGGCGCGCACCAACGTTATCAAATACCATAACTACCCCCCTAATTATTCATACTTATGGAGGCGAAGTGTAACAATTCGTCGCACCCGTGCAAGTGGGCATAAAAAAAGACGCCCTCAAAAGGGCGTCTTTCTGCGAAAGTTGCTTGTGAATAAGGCAGGAACCTATTCCCACTCAATAGTCCCCGGAGGCTTCGAGGTGACGTCATAGACGACGCGGTTGATGCCTTTGACTTCGTTGATGATGCGGGTCGCAGCCTTCGACAGGAAGTTCATGTCGAAATGATAGAAATCGGCGGTCATACCATCCACCGAGGTCACCGCGCGCAGGGCACAGACAAACTCATAGGTCCGGCCATCGCCCATCACACCAACGGTCTGCACCGGCAGCAGCACCGCAAAGGCCTGCCAAATGGCGTCATAGAGTCCAGCCTTGCGGATCTCATCGAGATAGATCTCATCGGCCTGACGCAGGATCTCCAGCTTGTCGCGCGAAATGCCGCCGGGACAGCGGATCGCCAGACCCGGACCGGGGAACGGATGACGACCGACAAAGTCTTGGGGCAACCCCAGCTCACGGCCAAGGGCCCGAACCTCATCCTTGAACAGCTCACGCAGCGGCTCGACCAGTTCCATATTCATCCGCTCAGGCAGACCACCAACATTGTGGTGCGACTTGATTGTCACTGATGGACCGCCGGTAAAGGAAACGGATTCAATCACATCAGGATAGAGCGTGCCTTGCGCGAGGAAATCGGCCCCACCGATCCGCTCGGCTTCATCTTCAAACACATCGATGAACAAGCCGCCAATGAGCTTGCGCTTGCGCTCCGGATCCGTCTCGCCTTCCAAAGCGGAAATGAAGATTTCAGACGCATCCACATGCACAAGCGGAATATTGTAATGCTCGCGGAACAGGGTAACCACCTGCTCGCTTTCATTCTGCCGCATCAAACCGGAATCGACATAAATACAGGTCAGCTGATCACCGATCGCTTCATGGATCAGCACAGCAGTGACCGACGAATCGACGCCACCGGATAGACCGCAAATGACCTTCTTGTCACCAACACGTGCCCGAATGCGATCAATGGCTTCGACCCGGAAGTGAGCCATTGTCCAGTCTTTGGAGCAGCCACAAATGTGATGCACGAAGTTCGACAACAGCTTGCCGCCGTCCGGCGTATGCACCACTTCAGGGTGGAACATCACGCCATAATGCTTTTTCTCTTCGTTGGCATAGGCCGCATAGGGGGCATTTTCAGACACACCGATCACTTCGAAGCCCGGTGCCAGCTCGACCACACGGTCGCCATGGCTCATCCACACTTCGTGGCGTGAACCAATCTTGTCCCAGATGCCCTGGAACAGCGGGCTCTTGCCGACCACTTCCACATAGGCACGACCAAATTCGCGATGCTCGGACCCTTCCGCCTTGCCACCGGTCTGCACACACAGCGTCATCTGGCCATAGCAAATCCCGAGAATGGGTATGCCTGCATTGAAGATAGCCTGCGGTGCACGGGGTGACCCGATATCGGACGTCGAAGCCGGACCGCCAGAGAGGATGATACCCTTGGGGCGCATCTCGTAAAATGCCTTTTCGGCATTCTGAAACGGCACGATCTCGGAATAGACGCCCGCCTCACGCACGCGCCGCGCGATCAACTGGGTGACCTGTGACCCAAAGTCGATGATGAGAATCTTATCCGTCATTGGCCCTTCTTCCTGATTTGCGTTTCGCTCTTATTCCTTGAGCTTTTATCATCCTCTTAGGACGAAGCCACGGCAAACGCAACGTTGCTTGACGATTTCCGTGGATCAACGAGAAAAATGCCGACTTTTCCAAGTCACCATTCTTCAATGCTTCAATTGCCATATCTTGAAACCCGGCTGGCTCGCAGGTGGGATTGGACTCGACAAAAACAATAGATGCAAAAGATACAGGCAAAAGACACCGGCTCAAGCCAGGGTCTTGAGCAATTGGGACAAGCGAATCCGGTCTTGCACATTCATGCCCTTGAGCAATTCGCTTTCCATTTCCATCACCAGATGACCAATCTCAGAAGCGACATCCCTGCCCTTCTTGGTCGGTTTCAAAACCACCAACCGTTTGTCGCGCTTATTCACGTCCCGTTTGATCAGCTTGCGATCCGTCAGCCGCTTGGCCGCCCGCGACACGGCCACCGTGTCAAGCAAGGTCCTGGGTTCCACCTCACGCACAGAAACCGCCCCTTCGCGCGACAAGGAGGCAAGCACCTGCCATTCCGCCACGCTCATATCCCATTCTTCCAGCAGCATCTTGCTCATCCGACGGGACAAGCCTTGCGCCACTGCCAGAATGCGATAGGGGAGAAAATTCTCAAGCGTGAAAGCCTCATCATTGGCCAGTGCCGTGGCCGGACGGCTTTTCGCCTTGGCAACAGATTTCGCCTTGGGCAGCAAGGCTTCCACTTCCCCAAGCTCCTCCAGTGCAAGCTTGGGCTGCGGCGGGACCATGTCCGGCAATGTGTCGAACATCGAAACCTGCACTGCATCTCCGGCTTTTGCCATGGCTTCATTCCCTCTCGAAAACAAAAAGATCACGCGCTGAGCTTTACCCCAGCCTCGCGGTCTTTTCAATTCACTGGATATGATATCAAACGAAGTTACTGACAGAAAAAGGCAAAACCAACCTATTCCGGGCGACGTTCCAGAACAGAGAAGAAAAAGCCATCGGTCTGGGTCGAAGCGGGTGTCAGCGTGACGCTCATCATGTCCGACGACCAAGGCTTTGGTGCATCAAAGCCATAGAGATCCTGCCAGACCTCACCGGCTGAGACCAATTCAAAGTCAGGATTGTTTTCAATGAACTGATAGGTCTGGTCTTCATTTTCAGCCGCAAGCACCGAACAGGTGATATAGATCAGATAGCCACCGGGACGCACAAATTGACGCGCCTGAGCCAGAGCGATCTGCTGTTCTTCCACCCGCTTGTCGAGCTGCTCCTGGGTCAGCTTCCATTTGGTTTCCGGACGACGACGCCATGTGCCGGTGCCAGTACAAGGCGCATCCACCACAACGCGATCCATCCGACCAAGCAGATCATTCAGCGCCCCCTCATTGGGTGTACGGGTCTGCGCATTGCGCACACCGGCGCGCGTCAGGCGATCGACAATCGGCGCAAGGCGCGAGGCATCCGCATCATAGGCATAGATCTGGCCTTTATTTTCCATATGCGCGGCCATGGCCAATGTCTTGCCACCACCACCGGCGCAATAGTCCAGCACCTGCTCACCGGGTCGCGGATAAATCAGGCTTGAAACAATCTGGCTGCCCTCGTCCTGCACTTCATAAAAGCCTTTGCGGAAGGCCGGATCCCCCTGAATATTTGGCTGACGCGAATCCCCCTTGCCCGCCGGAAAGCGCAGGCAATCCTTACCCAGAGCCGTGCGGCGTGGATTGAAGCGCGACAGCTCCTTTTCCACCTTCTCGATGCTGGTCTTGAGGCGATTGACCCGGATATCAACTGGCGGCCGCTGGGAGAAGGCCCGTGCTTCAAGCAAAGCATCTTCTTCAAACGCTTCCATGAAATTCGCTTCAAGCCATTCAGGAATGTCCCCACGCACCCAGAAAGGAGCATCTTTCATGGATTTGGCGTTGATCGCGGCAATCTCACCCTCGCTCAGCGCCGCTGGCGCGTGCGTGTCATCGGCAATAAGAGCCTGCAACGCCTCCACATCCTTGTTCCAGTCAAAGGCCATCGTCGCCAGAGCCAGCGCCCGCGGCGTCTCTTCGCCCATCTTCCAGGCATGCGACGCGCGTGACCGCAAGGCATCATAGACAATGTTGCCAATCGCCGAGCGATCTCCCGACCCGGCAAAGCGGTGATTGCGCCCCCAATCCTTCAGCGCCTCGGCCACAGGACGCTTGCGCCCCTCCACCTCTTCCAGCACTTCGATAGCAGCTTGCAGTCGACCACCCAGCTTCATTGTCTTTTCCTAGTCTTTTCCTATGAAACAGTCTTGATTGTAGAGGCGATCATATAGAGGAGAAAGCCTGCAGGGGAAAGAGGAAAGAGCGAGAAAGGACATTCAACCCGGCCTCAAACCATTCACGCAACCAACCAAAGTGGATTAGACACCCGACAGGCAGAAGGCCCTTGCAGTGTCAAACAACAACTGACATGGCGTGTTTAACGGAATGCGGAGAATTTCGAATAGACCTATCGCCAGAGAAACGAGGCCAAATACAAGCGGAAAATAAAATTCAAATAGATCAAACTCCACTGCTCTTTGAGCCCTAAACTCCCCTCGTTTTTCAAGTAAAATCTGATCCAGCTCTCTAAGCCTTACAACCAAATTCGAAGTTTCATTATATTCATTCATATCTTTGATGGACTTTAGGAGCGCAGAAAGACCCTTCACAGTGTCGACACCATGCCCACCAGTTTTCTCCGCGAAAACCGAATTCGATTTCATTTTCAATTCTTCAAAAATGCCATTAACGAATATTCGGAACTCTCTTACCTTTTCACCAATATCTTTTTGAGCACCCCATTCCAAGCCATCATAATTGACTTTAAAACCCTTAATTTGATCAGCAAATGAACCTTCCATTTCGTTCAATCTCTCATTCACACCTCCTAGTACTTCCTTAAAACCTTTCAATTCAGCCTCTACAACTCCCATATCATAGTCAAATCTTTCGGAAAACTCTATCAACCGCTCACAAGACTTAACAAAATCAGGCAATTGCTGAATTTTTTCATTTTCCCAAGTAATCAATGCCTTTTCCCTAGCCAGTTTACGGCCAAACCACAGCCGAGCAAGCAAATAGGCCAGAACCACTCCAAGCAGCACATGCAATTCTATGTTGGTTATCAGTGGGACGTTTTGCGTCACCGCATCCACTTTCTTGCTGGTGTAAAAAAGGTCGCCAATCGAAACGCCTTTGGTTTTCAGCAGTAGAAACACCGCAATATTGACCCATCCAACCGCAAAGATCGTTTTGCGGATGCTTTTATAGTCAGAATCATCAAACAGGAAATTCAGCACATTCACCCCCAGATTGCCGAAATAAATCATACATCCATGGGGCAAAATTTCCAGCAGCCCGTTCACAATGGAGTGTCTTGCGAACAGTCAAAAGCGCAAACGGCCCCTGCCCAAAAGCAGGAGCCGAACAAACATTGTCGAGAGTCTCAAAAAGCACTTCCGAAAATCCGAAAGCCGCAGCTTTCTAAAACCATCGAAGCCATTTGAAAAGGGCAATCTGAATGGCGACGATTCCCGCCAACAGGCCAACGAAAATCCAGAAAGCAGACCCATCCCCCGCGCCGGGAATACCAGCAACATTGATACCCAACAGGCCGGTCATGAATCCCAGCGGCAGGAAAATCGCAGTGATCACCGAGAGCATATACATTTGCCGGTTCAGGCGATCCGCCTGCGCATGAGCAATCTCGTCCTTGACGATCTGACAGCGTTCGCGAATGGCATCCAGATCCTCCACATGGCGGGTGACATGGTTGTAAGATTCCTGAAAATGCCGCCGGTGGCGCTCTTCGAGCCAGTCAATATCCGCCAGCAAAAGCAGATCAATCGCATCGCGCTGCGGCGCCAGGTAACGCCGAAAGGCAATGGCTTGCCCGCGCACATCGGCAATTTGCTCGCGCAAAGAGAGATCCGGCGTCACCAAAACCAATTCTTCGATGGCATCCGTTGCATCATCCAGCGCCGACAAGGTCGGCTCCAACCTCTGGATCAAGCGCTTGCACAACATGCTGAGAAATTGCCCCGAATCCTTTGGCCCCTTGCCCGACTGTAACAAGGCATAAATGTCACCCAGTGCCCGCACCCCTTCATAACTGACACAAATGATACGGTTCGGGTCGGCCCAGACACTGACCGACACCATGTCCTCCGGCTCTTGCCCGTCATTAAGGTTGGCCCCGCGCAGCATCAGCAACACGCCTTCATCCATCTGCGTCATCCGTGGCCGTGTATCGACATCCAGCAAAGCATCCTGCACCAGCAGATCGAGCATGGGAAAGGCTGTTTTCAAACTGTCTCGGGTCTCGGGCCTCGAGCCATCAAAATAGATAAAAACCACCCCATCGATCTGGCCCATGTCCGCCAGTTGTTCCTTCGACAGAGGCGTCGAGCCGCCCTTACCATCCAGCAAACAAGCCTGCAAAATATGCTCGTTCATCAAAGATACCCCGTTTGATCGCAAAAGAAGAAGCCACCCCACCCTATCAGGATGAGCGGCAATCGCCATCCCGGAAAACACATCCCCAGAAACAACAAAGTGGCCGATGCACTAGCACCAGCCACCCAAGTCACCATTCTAAAAAGGATCTCAAACTATAACGCGAATGGCGGGTGTGCGGACAGAGCGGGCATTTGTTGTGTTGCCGTGATTTTCATCCCATGAAAAGTGAACAGCAAATCTGGAAGATATCTGTCATTTGTACATCGTGCGCGGGGTCAGATGCGTCAGGACCTTTCGGATCTTTACCTAGCCACATCTTTTTTCATGCATCCCTCATGTAGCTTCTCGCTGATCTGAATAGCAGCTTCAGGGTCGCGGTGGGTCGTTCAAATTCCTCATTATCTTATAGGACTGATCCTATTGCGTTTATGTCAGGGCTTTCTTTTCTCTAATTCTACCGAGACTACCATCTGGTACTTGGAACTATGACCAGCTCGATAATATACATTTTGCGGGCTAATGGATTGGTGCGCCTGAATTCAGGCATTGGGTTCGGAAGTCATTCGAGCAATACCAGTTTGCGGCCATGCCTGAACACAGCAATCAGGCCAGACAAAAATCAAAAATAGCGATTTTACTTGAACCAAATTTAGACATGAAGCGTCTGATCGATAGGTGCGAAAAGATGACTATCAAAGGAATTCCAATGAAACATGTTCTTACACTTGTTGTTTCAAGCATTCTGGCAACCTCAGCGTTGGCTTCTGATCCATATCGATTGGTCTAAATCCGCAAAGTCAGACGACCCGGTTTAAAATCAAGGAAATCATTATGAAAGCTATTTTTGCATCACTGGCTATCACTCTTCTGGCCACCTCTGTGCAAGCCTCGGATATCAAGGTCTATGCGAAAGGGGAAAAGGCAGAAGCTGGCAGCCAGTCCCATGGCATCGCCTTATCCCGGGCTGAGCACAAGCGTCGCAAGTCAAAAAAATGGGGTCGGGTGACTGATCCTGACACAGGCACGGCAGAAGCGAGCCAGAGCATATCTGGCCATCGCAAGAAAAAGAGCCCCAAAGAAAGTGGACCGACCAAATTCTGATAGGGCTATTTCCATCTGAAACGACCTCAAGACCATAGTAAAAAAGATAAGGAATATTGACATGAAAGCAATTTTTGCAGCCTTCGCCCTAATGATAGTGGCAACTTCCACCCAAGCATCAGACATCAAGATCTATGACAAATCGAAGCAAGAGATGAAAATGGCCAGTGGCCACAAGATCGGGTCTTCAACAGACCGTACTCATGGTCGCGCAGGTTCAGGATCCAAGGCCAAGGGAGCTGTTTCCCAAAGCAAAGGTGGCCTTAACCGGGTTCAGGAAAGCGCTATCAAAGGGGACAAGCATAAGAAGAAGGCGAGCAAATCCTCAAAAACCAAATTCTGATCCATTTTTCAGCTCCCTAAGCATTGGCGGCCCCTTCATCGGGGTCGCACCATTCTTTTGGAACTCAAAGTGCCGCGTCAGTTCCGCTCCTCAAGCTTTGCGTTTCACAGCCCCTTTCCCTCTTTCTTAAAACGTGCGATTTTTTGCCATGCCCGTTCTGTCCAAGTTTATCCTACCCGTCGCTCTTTTATTTTCCTCTGCATTCTCTTCTCATGCTGCCAGTCCGACAGACGGTCTGGCCTCCGCGAAGGAGGCGACGATAAAATCGATTAAGGTCAATTTCAATCAGGATTTTGTCAATCAAGCACACATGCCCGGCCTTGATCTTACTGACAGGGATGCTGTTCTTCGGCATGTCCTGGTCGCTATGCGAGAGGAGATCACGGTTTATCCCAGCGAAGGTTATTACTATTTCGACTTCTTCAATGAGGGCGAAAATATCCGAGGAAACTTGCGTTTTGATGCGAGCTTCCGTGATGAGGGGCGCGTGTCTTTTGTTTATTTCAAGGCCCATGGCAATGGCAGCAACCCGGACTTCTTTCATATGCTGTCAAAGGACAATGGGGTCAGTTTCAAAAAGCTGTCGCCTTTCATCTATGAGCTTCGCTTTGAAAGTTTGGTCAAAAAAATATACATTTATGATGCCAAGCGGGAGCTTGCCGACAAGCCCGAACTACCCGAGAACGAAGAGTATATTGGGCCAAGTTTTGATGAATCTGGCGTCCGTTTTGATGTGATCTTCGATCATGATTCAAAGGTATTTCTCTATCAGCATAACACCCGATTGGGAGCCAGTGAGACCTTTCGCTCTGTAGACCTTGACAGGCATTTGATCGTAGGGAACCGTACCGGCTTTGCCTATTACAATGATACTGAGAATAAGCGCAGAATTCTTGTGGGCGTTCTTGGTGCCAATGTAGCCAGCAATAGTTATTTTGATGGTCCGTTTGATCAATTGCCTGATAGCTTTCTTGATCCGATGCACTTAAAATCCCTGATCGAAAAATCCAATCCCAACACTATCGGAAAGATTGGCGCCTACGGCACATTCATCAATGATGAGGACAGCCGCTATGCCATTTCTCCCTATATTGAATACGCGCAGGACGGCGACCTCTACGCTTTCCTTCAATGCCAAGACAAAAAAAGCAGGTCGGATCTCAATAAGTGCCTCAGTTCGGGCAAAACCTGGTAGCCCTGCAAATCTTCATTGGCACGCTCTAACGGATGTCGCAATTCCTCCACGGCTTCCACTTCGGAGTTCCAGGAATGTCTATGAAAAATGATGCTGGGAGTGCAAAATTCTCTTTTCAATGTCTACCTTGGGCTCATTCGCGCCCTTGGCCACTCACAAAAAAGCCAATAAAGTCATAGGCTGATCGCCCCAGACTCTATTGGCTCTTCAGTGATTCAAGTAGTATTTTTGATCAGCTCACGCCGCCATAGTTCGGGCTTTCGCGGGTGATGGTTACGTCGTGGGCGTGGGATTCACGCAAGGAAGCCGAAGAGATGCGAACAAATTTGGCGCGCTCACGAAATTCCGCCAAATCCTTGGAGCCAGTATAGCCCATAGCAGCTCGCAGGCCACCGGCCAGCTGGTGCAGAACGGCCGAAACTGGACCTTTATAGGGCACCTGACCTTCAACGCCTTCTGGCACAAGCTTGAGATTGTCGCGCACTTCTGCCTGGAAGTAACGGTCGGCCGAGCCGCGCGCCATGGCACCAACAGAGCCCATCCCCCGATAGGATTTGAACGAACGGCCCTGATACAGATAAACCTCGCCGGGGCTTTCGTCGGTGCCCGCCAACAAAGAGCCAACCATACCGACCATAGCGCCACCGGCCAGAGCCTTGGCCAGATCGCCTGAAAACTTGATGCCGCCATCAGCAATCGTCGGAATCCCGGCCTCTGCAGCAGCATTGGAGCAATCCATCACGGCGGTCAATTGTGGCACACCAACGCCCGCCACAATACGGGTGGTGCAGATCGAGCCCGGCCCAATACCAACCTTGACCGCATCCGCCCCTGCATCAATCAGCGCCTTGGTGGCGCTGGCAGTGGCCACATTACCGGCAATCACCTGCACTCCGTTGCTGACTTTCTTGATCCGCGTCACAACATCAAGCACCGCCTGGCTGTGACCATGAGCGGTATCAACCACCAAAGCATCCACCTCAGCATCCATCAACGCTTCGGCCATCTCGAAGCCTTTGTCGCCCACCGAGCAGGCAGCAGCCACACGCAGACGGCCCTGCGCATCTTTACAGGCATTGGGATTGAGACGGGATTTCTCGATATCCTTCACGGTGATCAGACCGACACAGTGATATTTGTCATCCACCACCAGCAATTTTTCAATGCGGTGCTGGTGCAGCAAGCGCTTGGCTTCATTCTGCGAAACCTGCTCAGTCACGGTGACAAGATTGTCTCGGGTCATCAGCTCATAGACGCGCTGCTCTGGATCAGAAGCAAAGCGCAAATCGCGGTGGGTCAGAATGCCGACCAGACGGCCTGTTTTCTCGCCATCCTTGGTGCCTTCGACCACCGGCACGCCAGAAAAGCCAAAGCGCGTGGTGACCGCCTTGGCCTCTTCCACGGTATAATCGGGAGTAATGGTCAGCGGATTGACCACCATGCCACTTTCGAATTTTTTGACCTGGCGAACTTGCTCGGCCTGCTCTTCGAGGGTGAGATTCTTATGGATCACGCCCATGCCACCAGCCTGCGCCATGGCAATGGCCATTTTGGCTTCAGACACAGTGTCCATTGCAGAGGACAGGATCGGTAGATTGAGTTCGATTTCCTTGGTCAACCGGGTGGAGATATTCACCTCACCGGGCATCACAATAGAATGATCAGGCTGAAGAAGAACGTCGTCAAACGTCAGCGCTTCGCGACCGGTGGAAGGTTCAAGGATGATGGCCATGTCAACAGTCCTCTGAGTTTGGTTTGCCATGCCGAGCGGGAGGGGACAAACGCGGTGCCAAAAGGAAATGCCTCTGAGTGGAGCCTGCCAGCATGTCGCAAACAAGACCCATTTGGGTAGAAGCTATTTGATAGAAGTTGACGCTGGTCACTACCATGCTTGTTGCCCTTTGCCTAGCAAAATCATAGCCCTGCCGATCCTTTTGCCCCGTCAAAGATGGCGCACCTGCAAAATGCAAAATTTCAAGCCACTTAGACGCAATTTCCGGAAAGTAAAACACAAATTTCAAGCAAGGAACGGCAAGCCTTGATGCCACAAGAGCAACGCCTGTTGATAAAATGCGAGCATCTGTCTCCCCCTCCTTCCCCCGTTTGTTGCGCGATCAAACAAGGTTTGGCAGCGGTGCACCAAAAGCCGAGATTTCAACACGTCAAAAGGCGAAGCCAAAGCGATCCTTGCCAGCCTCATTCGTCCTGAACCGGTTCATTGTCGCGTAGAGACGTTAGATGACCATGATGGTCTCAAAAAGACAGAAAGATGGCCAGCTCCCTTGCAACCTCCGACAGAAACAGCAGAAATCCGGCATTTCAAGGCAAGGAAATCAGCAGATCCAAACCGATCTGGATCCCTTGCTCGCGTCCGCAAATTCAAAAGTTTCAAACCACACGTGCCGCGAAGAATGCGACCCTGCGAAATAAGGGAAATTACGCGCGCCATTTTGGCGCAGGTGGTGATGATATTTGTCATTCAAAAGCTGCTATTTGTCGCCAAGATAAGCATTCCAATTCGCAACCATAAGGCCCGCCATCCATGCGCTGGCAAGGTTACGAATATCTACTTCTCGCACGAAGCCCGAAGGCCGGGCACCAAAGCCGGGACTAAGGAGATAAGATGATGACTGATGGAACGGTGCGTTCTTTCCCCCCTTGTGTCGCACGCCTGACCCAGTTTTTACCCCTGATGCCACTTGAGCGCCTGATTGCAGCAGCTGCCAATCGGATCGCCTTTGAGCATCCGGAATTTTTTGAGCGTCTTGGTGACTATGCCGAAAAATGCTTTGTCGTGATTCCGACCGATCTGGACTGGATCGCCTGTCTGACCTTCTATAATGAACGGGTCCAGATTCGCCTGTCGCGCTCGATTGACGCCTTCCCCAACCGGGATGTAACCGTCTCCGCCCCCTTCATGTCCTTGCTTGACTTGATGGATGGCGAAGAAGATGGCGACGCGCTCTTCTTTTCCCGTGACCTGTCCATCGAAGGCGATACCGAAGCGGTTCTCGCCCTGCGCAATGCGCTTGATGATGCAGAGATCGATTTCATCCATGAATGCGCACAAATGGCAGGCAAACTGTCCCGACCGGTAGAAACCGGCGGCAAGGCCATTCTGGAAACCTTTCGCAACAGCTCCTTCACATCAGCCACCCGTCAGGCCAATGACAATGGGTTTGGCATGGAGCCAATGCATGGCGTCTATCCGACGTGACTCGGATGAAAACTCAGCGGGCATCAAGACCCGAAAAAACATGAAAACGACCGGCATGCCCCGCACGTTCTGAACGCTGCGGGCACGCGCCTATCTGGATCCCTTGCAACAGGGTGAGACCCAGACAACCAATTGCCAGGAGGAGAGATGACCCAGAAAGCCATGGAACTGGTTTGCCCGGCAGGCACCCCCGCCGCACTGCGCACCGCTGTTGATGCCGGTGCCGATACGGTCTATTGCGGTTTCCGCAATGAAACCAACGCCCGCAACTTTCCCGGCCTCAATTTCTCGACCAAGGAACTGCATCAGGGCATTGCCTATGCCGCTGATCGCGGCTCCAAGGTGCTGGTCGCGGTCAACACCTTTGCGCAAGCCGGCAAGACCGACCTCTGGCGCGAGGCCGTTGACGAAGTTGCCGCATCCGATGCCCATGCAATCATCCTTGCCGATCTGGGCATGCTGGACTATGCCGCGCGCAAGCATCCTGATTTGCGCGTCCATCTGTCGGTGCAGGCAGCCGCAGCCAACGCGGACATGATCAATTATTACGCGGATGAATTCAACGTCAAACGGGTTGTCCTGCCGCGCGTCCTGACAGTGCAGGAAATCGCCACCATCAATGCCGAAATTGCCTGCGAGACCGAAGTTTTCATCTTTGGCGGCTTGTGCGTGATGGCAGAGGGCCGTTGTTCCCTCTCCTCTTATTGCACCGGCAAAT
The DNA here is from genome assembly GCF_963677725.1 of uncultured Cohaesibacter sp. Taxonomy (NCBI): domain Bacteria; kingdom Pseudomonadati; phylum Pseudomonadota; class Alphaproteobacteria; order Hyphomicrobiales; family Cohaesibacteraceae; genus Cohaesibacter; species uncultured Cohaesibacter sp. The sequence goes on along the minus strand of NZ_OY782507.1, from coordinate 4,492,970 downwards.
CCCCCAACATCAACGGCGTCTGCTCGCCTCCCGGCTCGGTCAAATATGAAGATCGCGGCTCCCATCTGGAAAGCACGCTCGAAGGCATCACCATCAACCAATATCCCAACGGCGAAGCCGCCGCTTACCCGACCCTTTGCAAGGGCCGGTTCGAAAGCGATGGCGAGGTTGGCTATGTGTTTGAGGATCCGGTGAGCCTGAATGCCGCCCACCTGTTGCCACAGCTGCAAACGGCAGGGGTCACCGCTTTGAAGATTGAAGGCCGCCAGCGTGGCAAAGCCTATATGGCGCAGGTGGTTAAAAGCTTCCGCACGGCGGTTGATGCGGTGGCGACAGGCCGTAGCGTTGATCTCGACACGATTCTCGCTCCTCTGACCGAGGGCCAGAAGACCACCAAAGGCTCCTACCAAAAAACCTGGCGCTAAGGAAAAGGACACGGCAATGAAAAATACCGAACTCACCCTTGGCCCATGCCTGTTCAACTGGTCTGAGAGCGATTGGCGCGATTTCTATTTCAAGGTTGCCGATGAAGGCGACTTTGATCTGGTCTATATCGGAGAACCTGTCTGCTCCAAGCGTCTGCCTTTCCGCAACAAGGTGCTTCCAGACATTCTCGAGCGGATGGAAAGTGCGGGCAAGAAAGTCGTCATTTCCACCCTTGCTCTGGTCACCACCAAGCCCGAACGCAAGAGCCTTAAAGAGCAGTGCGAACAGGATATGTGGATGGTCGAGGCCAACGACCTGACCGCCCTCGCCTTTTTGAAGGGGCGCGACTATGTGGTCGGCCCTTATATCAACATCTATAACGAGGCAACCATTCAGTCGCTCGCCAGCCGTGGCGCTGTCCGCTTTGTCCTGCCCGCCGAAGTGCCCGCAGACACCACCGCCCAACTGATCAAGGCCGCCCCTGAGCCGACTTACGAATTGCAGGTCTTTGGCCGTCTGCCTCTGGCTCTGTCAGCGCGCTGCTATCACGCCCGCCTGCATCATCTGTCCAAAGACAGTTGTCGCTTTGTGTGTGAGGTCGACCCGGACGGCCGTGACGTCAAAAGCCTCGCGGGGCAGAATTTCCTTGCGGTCAATGGCATCCAGACCATGTCTCATGGCAGTCAGTTGCTGTTGGAAGAATTGCCCGCCCTCGCCCAAGCCGGGGTCAATGCCTTCCGCCTGTCCCCCCATACCGGTGACATGGTGGCGGTCGGGGCAACTTTCCGTGATTTCACGCAAGGCAGCATCGATGCCGCAGAGGCACGCGCCAAGATCACCGAGTTGATGCCAACCCATGAATTTGTCAATGGCTTTGCCCATGGCAAGCCGGGCATGCAGCAGGTGGACGAGGCTCTGGCTCTCGGCTCGTCCGCGACCCATTGAGACTTGGCTAGAGCTTTGAGACTGGCATCAAGGCAACAAAAAACGGGCACCAGACATCTGGTACCCGTCACTTAAACTTATACATTTGCCACCATCCGGCGCTGGAACCTTTTCTTTGGTTCGCCGTCCCGAAACGCAGTCGCTCATTTCCGGGCGGAGATTACCCTTTCAGGCAATCAAACAGAGCCTAGTGCAGACGCATCCACTCGCGAGCTTCGCGCTGGGCGCGGGAAATTTCAATCTTCGACATCTCGAAAGTCAATTCCTGACGGCGGATTGCTGCATCATGGTTGCCCTTCATTGCGGCCAAATTGAACCATTTATGCGCAGCCACCAGATCCGGCTCGCCCTGTTCGCCCACGGCGAAAGACAGCCCAAGCTGGAAAAACACCTCTCCACTCGTATCCTGACCAACGCCATTCAGTTCAGAAATTTCATACTCTACTCTAGCCATTTTACATCCCCATGTCTGGATAAGTCCCGGCCCGTCCAAGGCCCGTTTATTTTTGGGCTTCTGCCCTTGTTCATGGAAATGATGGTGTAAGAAATCCCTCAATTCGGCGTAAATTTCCTTGGTTACCGCAATCCCAACAAAATGTTTCAAATGTCTGAAGCTAACATTTTAGAAACCTTCAAAATGGCGGAAATCTGCGGTGTGTTAAGAAAAATCAAAAAAAATTGGCCCGATCACGCTAACCAATGGGAAACCATATCTGCGTTTTTCAACAAATATGTCCTAAGCAAAAGCGACAGGGGGCAAACGACCGAGCATGATGAAATAGCTCGATTGCAAATCTGAAAAACACGCAGCAGACAAAGAAAAACCCCAGCAATCGGGCGATTGCAGGGGCTTTGTGAAGGCAGAATAGCAAAAAAGGCACTGCCCTGGTCTGCATACAGCCAAGGCTCTGGCCTTATTCGATAACGCTCAAGGCTCGTTAAAGCTTCATCTTGTAACCGACATGGGACGCGTCAAAACCGAGTTGATCATAGAAGCGTTGGCTGTCGCCACGGGTCTTGGACGTGGTCAACTGCAGGATTGAGCAGCCATCAGCCTTTGCCTTTTCCATCGCCCAGGCGAACATCTGTTTACCCAGACCACGACCACGGAAATAGGAATGAATCCGCACGGCTTCGATTTCGGCGCGTTTGGCAGCACGCACCGACAGGCCATGCATATAAACCAGCTGGAAGGTTCCAACAACAGCTCCGACTTCATCGCAAGCCACGAAAATCATGTTGTTGGCATCTTCGGCAATGGCATCAAACGCCTCATAATAAGGGGTGAGATCTTTATCATTCTCACGATCTTTACCGATGACGTCATCAATCAGCATGGACACGATCGCTGGGACATCTTCTCGTTGCGCTTCCCGGATATCAATCTGGAACACAATCATCACTCCTTCAAAAGCGTGCCGCGAGGGATCGGCACAGTCTATCATGTGGAATTTCGCAACCATGGCCCCCATGAGGAGTAACCGATGGCAAGTCGCGCTCTCTTTAGCCGACTTCTTATACGAAAGTCTTGTCATAAATCATGCTTGCGCATAGCCAACTACAGTAAAAACTCGTTTTTCGCAGAAAAAACCTGCTTAAACACCAGCTCAGTCGACGATTTGGACCAATCTGACAGCGCAAGCTGTAACCTTCCTGACATGGATCACAATTTTCACCTGAGAAGCGCATCAAAAAAACAATGCGCGCCTGAAGCCATCAGACGCGCATTAAGAGTCAATTTCTTTGACCGATTGAAGCCTTAGAATAAAGCAATGCCGGTGAAATACGGGTGGGCGAAGAGCAACCCAATATAAAGCACCACTGAAATGGCCAGCAAACGGAGCTCCCGCCCCCAGCTCCAAGGCTCTGGCGGCGTGTAGGCCCCATCGCGACGATTGATGCCAACAATCGATATCAATGCCCAAACAACCATACCACCAAACAGCACCAGTGAGCGCGGATCGTTGTTGACCAGCAAATGCCCAACGCCCCAGACCACAACACCGGTCAGCATGGGATGACGGATCACGCTGCGAATGCGGCTCCGCCCCTTGGATGCACCAAACAGGATGATCGCAATCAAAACGAAAACATACGTGACGTGGCGCAGGGCAGCAACGCCATAGAACAGCTCTTCACCGGCCTCCGTGCTGCGCCAGCCCATCACCATCAAGCCGACGGCACCCAGCATCAACAGACTAAACAGCCCTTTATAAGGCAACTCGCCCATCTTGGTCTTAATCCCGGCTCGCATGTCTGGCATGAAGACAGGAAAGAAATGAAGCAGCGCCCACAGCAACACACCCAGAATAAGTAAAGTCATCGATTGGTCTCCCAGTTGGTCCTGAACTCACAAGCGACCGCCGCTCCGGGTTGGACCAACAGGCTGCTCGATTAGTTATTGCAATAACTATATACAATTCGCCAGCGAGATGCATCTCCCTCCTGCTCTCTATCCAACATTAAATTGAATGCCGACAACACGAAGGGCTTGGCCGATGGAACGAATAACCACAAGAGCTACCTGAAAACGGGAAAAGGCGCCCCAACGAAAAAGGCGCGGAAAAAAGCTTCCGCGCCTTTTGGTCAAAATCAGTGTCAGCAGAGCCTAGAGGCCAAGCTTGTCTTTCAAAATCTGGTTGACGGCCTGCGGATTGGCTTTGCCCTGCGATGCCTTCATCACCTGACCGACAAACCAGCCAATGAGGCCCGGCTTGTCCTTGACCTTCTCGACCTGATCGGGATTGTTGGCAATGATATCATCGACAATGGCTTCAATCGCGCCGGTGTCGGTCACCTGCTTCATGCCCTTGGCTTCCACCACTTCCGCAGGGTCACCGCCTTCGCTCCAAATGATTTCGAACAAATCCTTGGCGATCTTGCCGGAAATGTCGCCCGCCTTGATCAGATCGACGATCTTGCCAAGCTGGTCGGCGGAAATCGGGCTGGCATCGATGTCGAGGCCTTCCTTATTCAGGCGGCCAAGCCATTCGTTGATCACCCAGTTGGCAGCCAGCTGGGAATCGCGACCAGTCGCCACTTCTTCAAAGAAGTCAGCCAACCGCTTGGAAGAGACCAGAACCGACGCATCATAGGGCTTGAGGCCCAGATCGGAGATGAAGCGCTCACGCTTGTCATCGGGCAGTTCAGGCAACCCCTGACGCAAGGCATCCACATACGCATCATCAAATTCCAGCGGCAGCAGATCAGGATCCGGGAAGTAGCGATAGTCATGCGCTTCTTCTTTCGAGCGCATCGAGCGGGTTTCGCCCTTTTTCGGATCATACAGGCGGGTTTCCTGATCGATGGAGCCACCATCCTCAAGGATTGCGATCTGACGACGGGCTTCATACTCAATCGCCTGACCGATGAAGCGGATCGAGTTCATGTTCTTGATCTCGCAACGGGTGCCGAACTCATCGCCCGGACGACGCACAGATACGTTGACGTCGGCACGCATCGAGCCCTGCTCCATGTTGCCGTCAGAGGTGCCAAGATAACGCAGAATGGTGCGCATCTTGGTCATATAGGCTTTGGCCTCATCTGAAGACCGGATATCAGGCTTGGAGACGATCTCCATCAGGGCAACGCCAGAGCGGTTGAGATCCACAAAGGACATGGTGGGATGCTGGTCATGCATCGACTTGCCCGCATCCTGCTCCAGATGCAAACGCTCTACGCCCACTTCGATCCGCTCACCATCGAGCATGTCGAGAATCACCACGCCTTCGCCGACAATCGGATCCTTATATTGTGAGATCTGATAGCCCTGCGGCAGATCGGGATAGAAATAGTTCTTGCGGTCAAAAACCGAGCGGTTGTTGATCTCGGCCTTGAGACCAAGACCGGTACGGATCGCCTGTCGCACGCATTCCTCATTGATCACAGGCAGCATGCCGGGCATGGCCGCATCAACGAAACTTACATGGTCGTTGGCCTCGCCACCGAACTCGGTGGAAGAGCCGGAAAAGAGTTTTGCCTCGGAGGCGACTTGCGCATGGATTTCCATGCCGACGACCACTTCCCAGTCGCCCGTCGCCCCTTTGATCAATTTGCTGGACGCTTCAGCCATATTTTCGTCCTCAGCTATGGGAGCGCGTAACCGCTGCTCCTCACTCAATAGATAACAGCACTCAATCGGTGCCGGATGTATCTTGTTTGTCTGCCTGAATGGCCGCAATGGCCACCGTCTCATAGTCGATATTGAGGTCGATCAGCTGCTCCCAGAATTCCATATAGAGATCTGGTGGCAGATCGTGTTCCCCGAGCTCGGCCAACACCTTGTCCAGAACCTCTTTGACGCGCCAGTCTACCCGCGCCTCATCGGGGTCTGTCTTGATGTGGGCCATCCGGCGGATATAGCCATCGCGCTGTTTGAACAGCGCGATCAGCTCCCGGTCGACCCGGTCGATCTCCTCACGAATATGAGCACGTTCCGTGCAGTCTTCAGGCTTTCTCATCGCCTTTGGGTCTTTCAATCTTGGGCCTTACCACCACTTGGATGGCGCTTCCATGATGCCAGCGGCATCTTCCAGAACGCCCGCAGCGCGGAACAGGGTTTCCTCGTCGAACGCCTTGCCAATCAGTTGCAGCCCCAATGGGAGGCCTTCAGCGGACTTGCCAGCCGGCACAGCGATGCCCGGCAGACCGGCCATATTCACCGTCACCGTGAAGATGTCGTTGAGATAGTTCTGTACCGGATCAGTCACCTCACGGCCTAGCTCAAAGGCTGCCGAAGGAGTGGCCGGGGTCAGGATGGTATCAACGCTCTCGAACGCTTTCTCAAAGTCCTGCTTGATCAGCGTGCGGATCTTCTGGGCGCGCAGATAATAGGCATCATAATAACCAGCCGACAGCACATAGGTGCCGATCAGGATACGACGCTTGACCTCAGAGCCAAAGCCTGCTGCGCGGGTCTTTTCATACATGTCGATGATATCATCACCGGGAACACGCAGACCATATTTCACGCCGTCATAACGGGCAAGGTTCGAGGAAGCCTCAGCCGGTGCCACGATATAATAAGCAGGCAGCGCATATTTGGTCATCGGCAGGGAGATTTCGACAATCTCCGCACCGGCGGCTTTCAGCCAGTCAATCCCCTGCTGCCAGCTTTCATCCACTTCCGCAGGCATGCCATCAACCCGATATTCCTTTGGAATACCGACCTTCATGCCGCGAATGTCGCCTGTCAGCGCGGCTTCATAATCGGGCACTGGCAGATTGACGCTGGTGGTGTCTTTCGGATCAACAGACGCCATCGATTTCATCAGGATGGCAGAATCGCGCACGGTGCGGGTGATCGGACCTGCCTGATCCAGCGAGGACGCAAAAGCGATCATGCCCCAGCGCGAACAACGGCCATAGGTTGGCTTCATGCCAACCGTACCGGTGAAGGCAGCAGGCTGGCGGATCGAACCACCAGTATCAGACGCGGTCGCGCCAGCACAAATGCGCGCAGCCACAGCCGCAGCCGAGCCACCCGAAGACCCGCCGGGCACCCGGTCAATCTCTTCGTCCGTTGCACGCCATGGGTTTTTCACCGGACCGAAATAGCTGGTCTCGTTGGCGGAGCCCATGGCAAACTCGTCCATATTGAGTTTGCCGAGCATCACGGCGCCATCGTCCCACAGATTCTGCGTCACGGTGCTCTCATATCCGGGCTTAAAATTGTCCAGAATATGCGAGCAGGCCTGTGCGCCCACACCCTTGGTGCAATAAAGGTCCTTGATCCCGAGCGGAATGCCTTCCAGAGCGCCAGCCTCGCCCTTGGCGATGCGCGCGTCAGATGCCTTTGCCATGTCCAGCGCTTTTTCCGGCGTCTTGATGATATAGGCATTGAGCGCATCGGCAGCATCAATCGCCGCCAGATAGCTCTGGGTCAATTCGGTTGCGGTAAACTCTTTTTTTGCCAGCCCGTCGCGGGCCTCTGCAATTGTCAAAGCCGTGAGATCTGTCACTCTGGCTTCCTCATCCTTTTGCAGGAAAGTCATCCTCAAGGCCATCGGCCTTTATTGTCAGAACAATCCCGATCCATCTCATTTACGGGTTCATCGAGCCTTGCCGATCCGGGAGGGGCAAGCGCCTGAAAGGGTCTATTCGATGACCTTTGGAACCATGAAAAAATTGTCTTCGGACATTGGCGCATTGGCCACGACGCGATCGGCATAATGGCCGTCGGTGATCACATCGTCCCGCTTCTTCATTTCCTGATCGACAACGGCGGTCATCGGAACCACATTATTGACATCCACTTCATTGAGCATCTCGACCCAATTGAGAATGGAGTTCAATTCACCCTTGAGGTTCTCCGCCTCTTCTTCTGTAACGGACAGGCGGGCGAGACGCGCCACGCGCTTGACCGTATCCTTGTCAATTGACATGAATGCAAGCCTTCCAAATGAAACGTCCGGCGCCTAATTGCAAAATGGCAAATAGCGACCCGGACAAAAATGAGTCTCATCTCACTCATCAACGGCTATAGCATTGCTAAAGAAAGGGGTGCAACTCCCCAACCGCCCAAAGCCCGCACGAAAGTCACCAAGGCATCAAGGAATATGCCAATTTTCCCCATTTGGTCGTCTCAACAACCATCAAACTCGACTTTTAACTTCCCACACTTTCCGGGATACTGAGCTTTTGGATTGTCTCGCCAGTGAAAAATTACCTCCACAGAAATACTAAACTTACGAGCAATCCGTTCGATTTCTTTCCATGCATCCATGGCAGATTGGCCTTGAAATGAAATCTGCAAATCCCGATAAAACTTGAAGCCACTCTCTTCAAACTGGCCTGTCTTTGCTGGAATTTGCAACTCGGAAACCAATCTGGAATTGCTATAACCTTTCGAATGCAAAGCTCTGACCATCTCCAAAAGCAAGCTAGCCCAATTTGGTTTTTTTACATCTTGCCCATCGACTTGAGCAAAAGAAATTTTTGTAAATGATAACCCTGGAGCTTCTTTGAAGTGAATTAGCTCAGTGCCTACGGCATCAACAATAAGCTCCTCCACCACCTCGCGCTCTAGGCCCAAGCGGTTCAGTTCTCGTCTGACTAATAAATCAACCGACTTGGATGGGGTATCGGTTTCGTGCCACTTAGAAATTAGGCGCAGCCCTTCAAAGGCAGCATCGCTGATACGAACCACTGGAGACATACGACCCTCGCTTTTCGGAATTTGTGAAACTGCAACAAAAAATATGTAACATATATTCCCTAGACGATCAAGAATATATGTTACATATAAAATAAATTACTGTACAAATGAGCAAGAAATCGCTTATCTGGAAATCACTAATGCTAATTATAATGGAAAATCGCAGATCCATGGCCCGCAAGAAGAAGAAAAAAGCGCCGATTGACATTCCGCTGCATAACCTGATCGCCGGATTGAAGCCCGGCGAGCGGCTGATGGGACTTGATCTGGGCACCAAAACCATCGGCGTTGCCGTGTCTGACACGGGCCGAATGATCGCCAGTGCGGTCGAGACCATCCAGCGCAAGAAATTCTCGCTCGATGCCGAACGGATGATGGTTCTTTGCAAGGAGCATAATGTTGGCGGGTTCATTCTGGGCATGCCGCTCAATATGGATGGCTCTGAAGGTCCACGCGCTCAAGCCACCCGCGATTTTTACCTCTCCTTGCGCGATCTGTGGCGCGAGCGCGAAACGGATCCGATACCCGTCACCTTCTGGGATGAGCGCCTGTCGACTGTTGCCGTCACCCGCACCTTGCTGGATGCAGACACATCGCGTGCCCGTCGCGGCGAAGTGGTCGACAAAATGGCTGCCTCTTACATCTTGCAAGGGGCCTTGGATCGCGCGCGCCTTGCCCCCGCTGAAGCGACTGAGCAGTCCAACACAGACGAAGCAATGGATTGATCATCGCCACCGATTGGCCCTTATGCAGGCTTGCGGTCTCCGGTTTGCACAGTTAAACAGGACGAATAAACGGCACCGATCCTTCGCCCGTCCGTTCTGCCTGCTTCGCACCCTTTGCGCCCCACCTCAACTTTCGGAACGCCCCATGCTGCTCATTCTTGAAGCGATGATTCCCACCTTCTGCCTTGTGGCACTGGGTCTCTTTATCCGACGCAGCAATATGGTGCCTGAAAATCAATGGAGCGGGCTGGAAACACTTTCTTATTGGCTCTTCTTCCCTGCATTGATTTTTCACTCGCTGGTGTCTGCTGACTTGAAGAATGTGCCATTGGGGGAAATGGCAAGCGCCCTGATCACCACCCTCCTCATCATGGCGGTGATTCTGCTCCTGGCCTATCCGCTGATGAAATCGGCTCTGTCCCTCGATGGTCCGGCATATACCTCTATTTATCAAAGCGTGTTGCGCTGGAACGGCTTCATTGCCTTGTCCATTGTCCAGAAAGCCTATGGCACGGATGCCATGGCTCTGGTTGCCATCGGCATGGCCACCATGATCCCGGTGATCAATGTGATCGTCGTTTCCATTTTGGCCACCTTTGCTTCCAAATCGAAGGCAAATTTTGGCAATGTGCTGATGAACATTTTGAAAAATCCGCTGATCTGGGCTTCTGCCGGTGGATTGGTCTTCAACATGTTCGAAATCCCAATCTGGGATCCAATTCGCACCACCATCAATGTCACGGCGCGCGCAGGGCTTGCCACCGGTCTTCTGATTGTCGGAGCGGGCCTCAAGCTGAGCTATATTTACCCACCCAGCCTCTTCAACTGGATCGGAACCGTGTGGCGTTTGCTGGTCATGCCAGCTCTTGCTCTGGTCATCGGCCTGCTCTTTGGTCTGGATGGGCAAGTGCTGGAGATTGCCGTCATCTGCATGGCGGTTCCAACCGCCATGAATGGCTATATTCTGGCCAAGAAAATGGGCGGCGATGCGGAACTGCTCATCGGCATGGTCACCTTACAGACAGGTCTGGCCTTGCTGACCATTCCTTTCTGGCTGTACTTCATCCGTGGCTTCATCACTGGCTGATCATGCCAATCAAAATGGACCAGACGGTGGCTCCGAACGGTTGCTGCACACCGAATGTCCATTTCCATCTGCGCCACTTTTCCCACTCGGCATTTTTCAGCGCACCAAAAGGCTGCTGACCCTTGCGGCCTGATGCGATTCCACCTATAGCTATGCATCTAGCGAAAACCCCGAAACGCTAGGATAAAGACGTGGCATTTGCGCATCGCCATTTGCTCGGCATAGCCGGGCTGACCCCTCCCGAAATCACAGCTCTTCTGGATCTGGCACAGGAAGCCATTGCCGTTTCCCGTCAGGTTGAAAAGAAAAAGGCCATCCTGAAGGGCCGCACGCAGATCAACCTGTTTTTTGAGGCCTCCACCCGCACCCAAAGCTCGTTCGAACTTGCCGGCAAGCGCCTTGGAGCAGACGTCATGAATATGGCGGTCAAGAATTCCTCGGTCTCCAAAGGCGAAACCCTGCTCGACACCGCTCTCACCCTCGGAGCGATGAACCCGGACATTCTGGTTGTCCGACACGCAGCCGCAGGTGCTCCTCAACTGTTGGCCCGCAAGGTGGGCTGCTCGGTAATCAATGCCGGTGACGGTGCCCATGAGCATCCGACACAAGCCTTGCTCGATGCCCTGACCATCTTGCAGCACAAGCCAAGCCTGCAAAATCTGGTGGTCGCTATTTGCGGCGACATTCTCCACTCCCGCGTTGCCCGCTCTAACATCCAGTTGCTCAACGCCATGGGCGCGGAAGTCCGCCTGATCGCCCCCACCACCCTGTTGCCCGCCGACGTCGAAGCCCTCGGCGTCAAGGTCTTCCGCGACATGAAGAAGGGGCTGGATGGTGCCGATGTGGTGATGATGCTCCGCCTTCAGCTTGAACGCATGAATGGCGCGTTCATTCCCTCGGTCCGTGAATATTTCCATTTCTACGGTCTGGATGAAGACAAGCTGCAAAATGCTGCCAAAGATGCCATCGTCATGCATCCCGGCCCCATGAACCGCGGTGTTGAAATCGACAGTTCGGTTGCAGATTCCGGTCGCTCCGTCATTCATGAACAAGTCGAAATGGGCGTCGCCGTCCGCATGGCGGTCATTGAATTGCTGGCCAAAAACAGCCTGGAACTCGGCCCGGTTGAGGTGGAATAAGAAAGAATGATCATGCCAGACAGACAACAATCTTCCTTCGCCCTGACCAATCTGCATTTGCTCGACCCGTCAACGGGCCTTGATGAAAAAGGCGCAATCCTCATTGAGGACGGCAACATCAAGGCAATCGGTGCCAATGTGGCCAGCCAATTGCCAACCGACATTTTGCGCGTCGATGGTGGCGGCAAAGTCGCAGCCCCCGGTCTAGTCGATATGCATGTCACCACCGGTGAGCCCGGCGCAGAGCATCGCGAAACGCTCAAAAGTGCCAGCCGCGCCGCAGCAGCAGGCGGCGTGACGACCATCGCCACCATGCCCGACACCGACCCGGTGATTGACGACATCGCGCTGGTTGATTTCATCAAGCGCCGCGCCCGCGATACCGCCCGCGTCCACGTCAAGCCTTATGCAGCCATGACCAAGGGCCTCAACGGCAAGGAAATGACCGAAATCGGCCTGATGCTGGAAGCCGGTGCCGTTGCACTGACCAATGGCCGCCGCGCGGTCACCAATGCACAGATAATGCGCCGGGTCATGACCTATGCTCATGATTTCGATGCCCTTGTGGTCCATCACCCCGAAGACCCGGATCTGGTTGGCAACGGCGTGATGAATTTGGGCGAGACCTCCACCCGTCTGGGCCTACCGGGCATTCCTTCGGAAGCGGAAACCATCATGGTCGCCCGCGACATCCGCCTTGCCCAATTGACCGGCTGCCGCTACCACGCCAGCCAGATCAGTTGCGCCGAGAGCCTTGAAATCATTCGACGTGCCAAGGACAAGGGCCTTGATGTCACTTGCGGTGTCTCGATCAACCATCTGACACTGAATGAGAATGACATCGGGCTTTATCGCACATTCTATAAAATGTCGCCGCCGTTGCGCAGCGAAGAAGAACGGCTGGCCATGATCGAAGGCGTCGCTGACGGCACCATTGATGTCATCCATTCCGCCCACGACCCCCAGGATGTGGACACCAAACGCCACCCATTTGCCGAATGCGCGGATGGCGCGGTCGGATTGGAGACCATGCTGGCAGCTGCCATGCGCCTTGTCCACAACGATCAATTGAGCCTGACGCAGGTCTTCAAGGCTTTGTCCACCACCCCGGCAGCTCTGCTGTCCCTTGATGCCGGCAGCCTCAAACCGGGCAATCCGGCTGACATCATCGTCTTTGATCCCGATGAGCCATGGGTGATGGATCGTGACCTGCTGAAATCCCGTTCCAAGAACACCGCCTTCCACAAAGCGCGTTTATCCGGCCGGGTTTTGCAAACTTACGTTGAAGGCCAGCTGGTTCATCATTACGATCCGTCTTGAGCCTGGCTCAACAGAATCAACATCGTGCCGGACCAAATCACTTGGCCCGGCCCCTGTGCCTGAGGACAGACAATGCCCGATCCGATCAGCCTGACCTATTCCCTGCCCTATTATCTCATGGCACTGGCTTTTGGCTATATTTTGGGGTCCACCCCCTTTGGCCTTCTGCTGACCAAGTTTGCGGGGATGGGTGATGTCCGCGACATTGGCTCGGGCAATATCGGCGCAACAAACGTTTTGCGCACCGGTAGCAAGAAGCTGGCTTTCTTCACACTGCTCGGTGATGTGCTGAAAGGTACCATTCCCGTCATCATCGCCGCACAATGGGGACCGGAAACCGCCAATCTGGCCGCCATCGGGGCCTTTCTCGGCCATCTTTTCCCATTCTGGCTGAAATTCAAAGGTGGCAAGGGAGTCGCGACCTATGTGGGCGTGTTGCTTGGCCTCTATTGGCCCGCCTTCTTGCTCTTTGCCTTCACCTGGATCGCCTGCGCCATCATCACCCGCTATTCGTCCCTCTCGGCACTGATAGCCAGCGGTGTGATGCCCTTTGCCCTGATGGGCTTTGGCGAATGGCAAATGGCCGAAGTCTTTGCCGTCCTCACCGCCCTGCTTTGGGTGATGCACAGAGCAAACATCAACCGCCTCATCAGCGGTAACGAAAGCAAGATTGGCGGCACCAAAGAAACAGAGACCGATAGTGGCTCCGATCCCACAACCGACGGACCGGACGCATGACACAGAACGATCCCGCCAAGGCAGAGACACCATCCTCGGATGTCTCCAAGCCCTTTGCGGGAACTGCTGCCCCTTCCTCCACGCTCGACGATCAGGAGCGCTTTGACTGGCTACAGTTGATCCGCTCTGGCAATGTCGGCCCGGCAACTTTCCACCATCTGCTTGCCCATTATGGATCCGCCCGAAAGGCCCTTCTGGCCCTGCCGGAACTTGCTCGCAGGGGCGGTGGCAAGCGAAAAATCCAGATCGCCTCTGAAGCCGCATTGACAGAGGAATGGGAACAATTGCACCGCGCGGGTGCCCGCCTTGTAGCGCTGGTTGATGATGACTATCCCCATGCCCTGAAACATATCCATGCCCCTCCGCCGTTGCTCACCATCATGGGCGACCCCGGCTTGGCAAAAGGACAGATTATTGCCATTGTCGGCTCACGCAACTGCTCCGCTGCCGGACGAAAACTGACGACGCAAATAGCAGCAGACCTTGGGCAAGCAGGCATCACAATCGCTTCCGGACTGGCAAGAGGCATAGACACGGCAGCCCATCAGGCCAGCCTGAACACAGGCACCATCGCGGTTGTTGCTGGCGGTCTTAACCGGATCTATCCATCTGAAAATACCGATCTTGCTCGAACCATCGCGCAGCGCGGGCTACTGATCTCCGAGACGCCGTGGAATTGGCAAGCGCGCAATCAGGATTTTCCTCGCCGCAATCGCATCATATCCGGCCTGTCGGCTGGAGCCCTGATCGTGGAGGCAGCCAAACGGTCCGGTTCACTGATCACCGCACGCTATGCATTGGAGCAGGATCGTGACGTCTTCGCCATTCCCGGCTCACCGCTTGACCCCAGAGCCGAAGGCGGCAATCACCTGATCAAGCAAGGGGCCTATCTCGTATGTGGAGCCAACGACATTCTATCCGTTCTTGCGGATCGATTGCCGATTATGCGGGCGACAGCGCCTTTCGCTTTAAAGGAACCGCACCATAAAGAGGATTGTGATGAAACCGAGCTGTCTGAAGAAGATCGTGATCGCTTTGTCTCAAGCCTGTCCCCGACACCCATCAGTATTGACGAATTGCTGCGCCAATCCGATCTCACCGCTTCGCAAATTCAGATGATATTGCTCGAACTCGACATTGCCGGTCGCCTTGAACGCCATGGCAATCAAATGGTCTCCCTGATCAGTTAAAAACCGGATCAAAGCCACTATATTTGTCAGAATATTCTCTGTCCGCGTCGCGAGCACGCATGGACTAACAATGGGATAATTGAGGCGTCCCAGCCCCAGATTGCGATGCCCCAGATTACCATACTTCCATTTATCACGGAGGAACAGTTTATGACGCGCAGGTCGATGCCATAAAGGCACGCGCCCCTGCTTCATGTGATGAATGCAAGCCCATATGCATCAATCCTGCCACTCAGCTTGTCTGGCAATCCGAGCGCCAAGTCTCATATCAAATAAAAATAAAAGCTGTCAGGCAGACCGTGAAAGCCTATTTGCGGACCTGCTTTGCGGTTTCCATGGCTTCAATCATGGCCATCTCAAGCAGATAGACCAGCAGAGAAAGCTCTTCCTGCCGAGCCATTTCAGTCAATTCCTGCAAATGCGAATAGATATAATCCGCAGTTTTGATCTTGCCAGTCCCCTCAGAGGGCACACCGCTTACAACACTCAACTTCTTTTCCATTGCCCCTACCAAACCTGTCCCTAGGCCATTGCCTGATGCGACATGCATTCCGGTTACAAATTAATCGGCTGCATCACGGTCGCTTCACGGTTGCCCCATGACTGCAAGTTCCAGCCCTTATGGAGTGACCATACACGCTTTAATTACAGTTGTATACAACCTATTTACAATCTATTGGTTGTATATGTATATTTTCCACCTTTGTGTGAAAGGCAAAATAGTTTGGCGGAATTTGCTCACAAGCCTTGACGTTGACGGGCTGAACGGTCATTTGACAGAAAACAAACATACTTGAATCAGGGACACTCGCCACCAACCGTCTGCAACCTGGGCAGCCAGAGACAGGTGACCGGAGTGTTGTAAAGACAGGTTTCGCATGGACGTCGTCATCGTTGAGTCACCGGCAAAAGCCAAGACCATCAACAAATATTTAGGCAAGAATTACAAGGTCATGGCCTCTTATGGTCATGTTCGAGACCTGCCATCGAAAGATGGTTCGGTTCTGCCTGACGAAGACTTTGCAATGACTTGGGAAGCAGACCCGAAATCCAAGAAACGCTTGTCCGACATCGCCGCGGCGGTTAAGGAATCCGACCGCCTCATTCTCGCAACTGACCCGGATCGCGAAGGGGAAGCCATTTCTTGGCATGTGTTGCAGGTGTTGAAAAATCGTCGTGGCGTTCTCAAGGACAAGCCCGTTCAGCGTGTGGTGTTTAACGCCATCACCAAACAATCCATTCTCGAGGCGATGCAGCATCCGCGCGACATTGATGTGCCGCTGGTTGATGCCTATCTAGCCCGTCGTGCCCTCGACTATCTGGTCGGCTTCACCCTATCGCCGGTATTGTGGCGCAAACTGCCCGGAGCACGCTCTGCGGGACGCGTCCAGTCCGTTGCCCTGCGCCTTGTCTGTCAGCGCGAAGAAGAAATCGAACGCTTCGTACCACAGGAATATTGGTCCATTCTCGCCGATCTTGTCACCACCGAAGGGGCCGATTTCCAAGCCCGCCTGACAGCGGTTGACGGCGTTAAAAAGGGCCGGCTCGACATTGCCACAGGCACTGAAGCTGCCGATATCAAGCAATTGATCGAGCAATCGAGCCTGACGGTCCAATCCGTCGAGGCCAAACCGGTGCGCCGCAATCCCTTTGCACCATTCACCACCTCGACCTTGCAGCAGGAAGCCTCGCGCAAGCTAGGCTTTGCCGCCGCCCGGACCATGCAGATCGCCCAGAAGCTCTATGAGGGCATTTCGTTTGATGGCGAGACCACCGGTCTCATCACTTACATGCGTACCGACGGTGTGCAAATTGCACCTGAGGCCATCGGCCCGATCCGCGACGCCATCGCAAGCGAATTCGGCAAGCAATATCTGCCTGAAAAGCCGCGCGAATACAGCACCAAGGCAAAGAATGCGCAGGAGGCCCACGAAGCCATCCGCCCAACCGATATCAGCCGCCATCCAAAGCAAATGGCATCCTATCTGGATGAAGAGCAGTTGAAGCTCTACACCCTGATCTGGCGCCGCACCATGGCCAGCCAAATGGCCTCTGCCCAGATGGAGCGCACAACCGTCGACATCACCGCCAGCAATGGCTCTCGCAGCGCCGATCTGCGCGCCACCGGCTCCGTTGTCCGCTTTGACGGCTTCCTGACTTTGTATACCGAGACCAAGGATGACGACGACGACGAGGAAAGCAACCGCTTGCCTGCAATGCACAATGGCGAGACCCTGAAACAGAAAGCGATCACGTCGAACCAGCACCATACCGAACCACCACCGCGCTTCACCGAAGCAACATTGATCAAGCGCATGGAAGAGCTCGGCATTGGCCGTCCGTCCACCTACACCGCGACCCTGTCGGTCTTGCGTGACCGTGGCTATGTGACCTTGGACAAAAAACGTCTCATCCCGGACTCCAAAGGGCGTCTGGTCACCGGCTTCCTGTCCAACTTCTTTGAGCAATATGTTCAATATGACTTCACGGCAGAGCTGGAAGAGAAACTCGACCGGATTTCTGCCGGTGAGCTGGATTGGAAAGACGTGCTGCGCGACTTCTGGAAGGAATTTGCCTCCCATGTCGACGGCACAAAGGAATTGCGTGTCAGTCAGGTGCTTGACACCCTGAATGAAGTGCTCGCCGCCTATGCCTTCCCACCGAAGGAAGATGGCAGCGACCCGCGCGCCTGCCCATCCTGCGATGATGGTCGTCTCAGCCTCAAGACCTCGCGTTATGGTGCGTTTGTGGGTTGTTCGAACTATCCGGACTGCAACTATACCCGCCAGCTGACAAAAGACGGCAATGGCGACGATCAGGCCGGTGCCGACGCAGGGCCGAAAGTGTTGGGCACGGACCCCGAAACCGGCCTCGAAGTCTCTCTGCGCACCGGGCGTTTCGGCCCTTACGTGCAATTGGGCGAGGACAAGAAGCCACCGCGCTCATCCATTCCAAAAGGCTGGGCACTGGATACCATAGACCTTGAAAAGGCGTTGCAATTGCTCTCCCTGCCAAGGGAAGTCGGTGCGCATCCTGAAGACGGCAAGATGATTTCGGCAGGCCTTGGGCGCTATGGACCATTTGTGCTCCATGACGGCACCTATGCCAATCTGCCCGGCGTTGACGACATTTTCACCGTCGGTCTCAACCATGCAGTGACCCTGTTGGCGGAAAAACGCGCCAAAGGCGGCGGTCGTGCTTCAGCGCAGGTCCTCAAGGAGCTTGGCGATCATCCGGACGGAGGCGCCATAGCCGTCAAATCCGGCCGCTACGGGCCTTATGTCAATCACGGCAAAATAAATGCCACCCTGCCAAAGGACATGGACCCGCAATCGGTCACCGTTGAACAGGCTCTTGAAATGATTGCCGCCAAGGCAGGCTCAGCCAAGAAAAAGGCCCCGGCCAAGAAAGCTGCCGCCAAAAAGACAACAACAAAGAAGACAACAGCGAAAAAGACAACAGCGAAAAAGACGACCACCAAGAAGGCCCCAGCGAAAAAGACCGCAGCGAAAGCCAAAGAGGCCGAGCCAGCAGATGACAGCCCGCCCTTCGACGTCGACTGACGCTGAGATAGAACAAGGCATCAAACGCCACAAGCCCGGAAGGACCGACCCTTGATACGCAAACGCAAACCAACAATCGAGGACGGCCTTCCCTCCAAAGAAGAAATCCTCGCCTTCATCGCAGAAAATCCCGGCCAGGCGGGGAAACGAGAGATCGCGCGTGCCTTCAACATTTCCGGCGGAGCGCGGATCGGGCTCAAACGCATTCTCAAGGAACTGACCGAAGACGGTCACATCGAAAAAAACCGCAAGCGCCTCGTCAAGGCTGGCGAACTGCCAGCCGTCGGTATTTATCGGATTACCACACGTGATCCGCATGGCGATCTGATCGGACTGCCCGTCAAATGGGAGAGTGATCATGGCGACCCGCCGCGCGTCCTGATCCAGCCGGACAAAAGGTCAAAAACTGTGCCGGGCATTGGTGACCGAGTACTGGCCAAAATCGTCGAAAGCAATCCCGACCAGTTCGAAATGGCAGGCATCCGCCAGACGGTGCGTGTGATCAGGATCTTGCCCAAGCGGGAAGACTCGATCCTCGGCATCTATCGCCGCGATCCCATCCATGGCGGTGGTCGCCTTGTGCCCATCGACAAGAAAACACAAGAAGTCTCGATTGACGATTCAGCACGTGGCGATGCAGAGGAAGGCGATCTGGTTGCCGTCTCGGTCACCCGCTCCGGCCGCTCACGAACCCCGCGCGCCCATGTGCGCGAGGTCATCGGCCCATTGGCCTCAGAACAGGCCGTCAGCATGATTTCCATCCATGCGCTGGAAATCCCCCACATCTTCCCCGATGCTGTGCTGATGGAGGCTGAACGGGCCACACAGCCCTCCATGAAGGGCCGCGAGGACTGGCGCGACCTGCCGCTCATCACCATTGACCCGGCAGATGCCAAGGACCATGACGACGCCATCTATGCGGAACCGGACAAAGATCCGGCCAATGAAGGCGGCACCATTGCTTATGTGGCAATTGCCGACGTCGCCTATCACGTGCGCCTTGGCTCTCAGCTCGACCGCGAAGCCTTCAAGCGCGGCAACTCGGTCTATTTCCCCGACCGCGTCGTCCCGATGCTGCCCGAGCGGATTTCCAACAATCTGTGCTCCCTCAAAGAAGGCGAAGACCGCCCTTCCATGGCAGTACGGATGATTTTCGATAAGCATGGCACGAAAAAGAGCCATAGCTTCCATCGGGTGATGATCCGTGTCGCAGCCGGCATTTCCTATAATCAGGCACAGGATGCAGTGGACGGTGTGACCGACGAGAAAACCGCACCCATCCTTGAGACGATCTTAAAGCCATTGTGGGACGGCTATGCCATTCTGAAGGCCGGACGCGATGCACGCGAGCCGCTGGAACTCGACATCCCGGAGCGCAAGCTGCTGCTGACCCCGGAAGGCAAGATCGACCGGGTCATCGTGCCGCCGCGTCTGGACGCGCACAAGCTGGTCGAAGAATTCATGATTCAGGCCAATGTCGCCGCCGCAGAAACTCTCGAAAAGCACAAGCAAAAACTCGTCTACCGAATCCACGACAATCCTTCACCGGAAAAGCTCGAAGCCCTGCGGGAATTCTTGCAGTCGCTCGATCTCAACCTGCCCAAAGGCGGCAATCTGCGCCCAGCCAATTTCAACGCCATTCTCAATCGCATGGCCGACACCGAGCATGGTCCGCTGGTCAGCCAGGTGGTCCTGCGTTCCCAGGCGCAGGCCGAATATAATCCGGAAAATATCGGCCATTTTGGTCTCAACCTGTTGCGTTATGCCCATTTCACCTCACCGATCCGTCGCTATGCCGACTTGATCGTCCATCGCGCTCTGATCGCCGCCCTTGATCTGGGCGATGATGGCCTGCCGTCCGGCTTTGAGACAAAACTGGGCGAGATAGCAGGCCATATTTCGACCACCGAACGGCGCGCCATGACTGCCGAGCGCGACACAAAGGATCGGCTGATTGCGGGCTTTCTTTCCAGCAAGGTGGGGGCGAAATTTACCGGCAAGATTTCCGGCGTCACCCGCGTCGGGCTGTTTGTCCAGCTGATGGACACAGGTGCAGACGGGTTCATTCCCGCCTCGACCATCGGCTATGACTATTACGCGTTCGATGAACCAAACCATCGGCTGGTTGGCGAAGCCACCGGCGAGACCTTCCGTCTGGGTGACATTGTCGAGGTAAAACTCGTCGAAGCGGCCCCAATGGCCGGAGCCTTGCGGTTTGAAATGCTGTCCGAAGGTCGCAAAATTCCCAAGGGTCGCCTCAGCCGAACCCGAAGCGTGCGAGGCCGAACCAACGGCATACCGAAAAAGGGCCGCGGCAAGAAGGTGCCGGGCACCACACGCCCCCGTACAGCCAAACCCAAAAAGGGCAACAAAGGGAAGCGATAGACAATCTACGCATAATTACTATATATAAATGGCTCGACTGTAAGAGGGGATCAGTCACAACGAAACAAGCCAAAAAGGACGAATGGAGTGACAAGCCAAATGACAAGCAGCCTCGGCCTGCAAGCCAAACCGCACCGTGGTGTTTTTGCGGCTATGGTTCAAGGTGCCCTCTGCCGATGTCCAAATTGCCAGAAAGGCCACTTGTTTGACGGCTTTCTGCAAGTCACCGATAAGTGCAGCAATTGTGGCGAGCACTATTCCCATCATCGCGCCGATGACGCCCCTCCCTATTTCACGATTTTTATCGTCGGTCACATCATTGTGCCTTTGGTCATCTGGATGGAAGTGGTCTTCAGGCCTGCCCTTTGGATTCACATGACCATCGGGATCCCGGTCACCATTGCGATGTCCTTAGCATTTTTGCGCCCTATCAAAGGCGCGATTGTCGCTTTACAGTGGGCAAACTATATGCACGGCTTTGATCCCAATGCCGAGCCCGACCTCCCGGAACGCCTATAGTTTCTGCATCGGTTGGTCGGTTATCCCATTAACACCAGTTCGCACGCGCTTGCCTATTGGCGGCCGACCGAGAGATTATGTCCGAATTGATTGAAAAGCCCCCCGTCACGCACCCGGAACTGACCGCCAACGCCCTTCGCATGTATGACAGGGCGCACACAAACATCCGCCCCAAGGATGCTGCCACGCTGATCATTCTTGATCGAGAGCACGGCGAACCAAAGGTTCTGATGGGTCGTCGCCATATGAAGCATCGCTTCATGCCCGGAAAATTCGTTTTTCCCGGTGGTCGCCTTGATTCGACGGACCGCCATGTGCCCTTTGCCGGCGATTTGCACCCCCATGTGCTTGAAAAACTGCGCGCCAAGGCCAAGAATGGCAACAGCGATGCCCGCATGCGCGGCCTCGTCATGTGTGCCATTCGCGAGACCTACGAAGAGGCCGGTTTGTTTCTGGGCGTCAAGGGCAGCGACAAGCGCCTGAAGGGCAGCGACTGGGAGGCTTTCAAGACGCGCGGCTTGCTGCCCGACCTTTCCCCCTATCGCTTCATCGCCCGTGCCATCACCCCTCCAGGCCGCACACGGCGCTTTGACACGCGATTCTTTGCCGTGGATGCATGCCACATCATCGACCGCCTTCCCGAAGGCACAGGCCCCACAGGAGAGCTGGAAGACCTACACTGGCTGACCATAGCGGACGCCCACAAGCTCGACCTGCCGCGCATCACCCAGGAGATTCTCACCGAACTTGAAAATCGGCTCCAGCGAGACCCGGATTTCACCCCCAATGAAGCCACCCCCTTCTTCTACATGCAGGGTAAGGCGATGGTACGATCCGAGGTCTAAACGGCCCTTTACCCTGCCTTTTGGCAGCTTTCTCGGTGCGAAAATGCATCTCCTTCAAGAATGGCGTCGATAATTGGTGCCGCACCCTTGACAATAAGCCAACTTTGCGTAGTTTGGCGGCTCGAAACAGGTTTTATGCTGAGCCGGTTCTTTTCCGCTCAGCGCATCTTCAGCCCGCACCCTTTGGTGAGTGACAGACCAGCTGTCAAAGCCAACTGCGGGCCCAAGAGACGGAAAAGACAAAATGGCTAAGGCAACAACTATCAAGATCCGTCTGGTCAGCACCGCTGATACGGGTTACTTCTATGTCACCAAAAAGAACTCCCGCACCATGACCGAAAAAATGGTCAAGCGGAAGTACGACCCGGTGGCCAAGAAACATGTTGAATTCAAAGAAGCAAAAATCAAATAAGCTTCTCTGTAAGATTGACATCAAAAAGGCTCGCAAGATTTCTTGCGGGCCTTTTTGCGTTCTGGCTGGTTCCATAGGAATTACGGCTAAGACGCAGCGCCCCTTCGCGTCCACGCCAACGGATTCCATAGGCCTTCTCATCTTGATGAGAGCATGAGAGATATCAATTTAGGGAAAAGATGGAAGGTGCGCAGAAAGAAAGGATGGCCGGTTCAGATGCAGACCACTTGAGGAGGCCACTCTTGCTGCGCCTGAACCGACCAAGCCCTACGGTCCCAGGAGATGCGGCGGACCTGAGCTTTCCGTAGGGGAATTCGTGGCTGGATTGAGCACGCAAGCACATACAGATTTTCTGTAAAGCATGCACAGACGTCCCCACTTCCATCATGCTAGATCAGCGTAACAAAAAAAAACAAGATTTCAACGAATTGTTTAAACATTCAATAATAATGCGCACTTTTAATGAAAAATTAACCTTAACGCGCCTCTGGACAGCATAAAACAGCGTGTGACAGGCATGAAACGGAGCTTCTATTGCCGATTGCATGCATGGGGAGTCACAATATCCCCAGCAACGCGACCGTTTCCATCAAAAAGTGAGACCGAATCCGTGGTCAGAATTTGTCAAGCCGCTTCTTCACTGGCGACGACAACGCGGTTGCGACCGCTTTCCTTGGCCTGATAGAGCGCATTATCCGCCCGTTTGAGCAACCGATCCTGACTTTCGCTGCCATTCTCCACCGAAGCAAGGCCAATGGACACGGTCACATCGAGCATGTCGCGCCCTTTATGGATGATGAAAGGTTTTTCGAAGACTTTCTTGCGAATCCGTTCTGCCACCACAGTTGCCAGAGCATGATCGGTGTCCGGCATGATGACCACGAATTCTTCACCGCCATATCGGCAAACAAGATCAATACCGCGTGTATTCTTGCGGATTCGATTGGAGAATTCTTGCAATACTTCGTCACCAGCATCATGACCGTGCGTGTCATTGACCGACTTGAAGTGGTCAATATCCATCAGCAGCAATGTCAGAGGCTTTTCCCTCTCGCCCGCAGCGGCGAGCAGTGAATTCAGATGTGTGGTCATGTAACGACGGTTATAGAGCTTGGTCAGCCCGTCAAGAACCGCCAGTTCCATCGAATGCTGAATCGAATCCCGCAAGGCATCCAGATAGCGCTTGCGCAACACCTGCGTCTTGATGCGGGCCAACAGCTCATTGCGATCAACCGGCTGACGCACATAATCATTCACCCCAAGATCCAGAGATCGCATGATCCTGCCCTGATCACTCTCATCCGCAAGGACAAGGATAGGCAGCATCCGGGTGCTTTCCAACGAGCGCAATTGAGCACAAAGCCGCAACGCATCGAAGGTCTGGGTACCAAGATTGACCAACACACAATCGAGATCTTCGTCGGCACAGCGACGCAAGGCCATTTGCAGATCATTCTCGAACACAAGCTCATATTCGCCGCGCACCTGCTTGCGAATTCTCTCTGTGCTCGAACGCATATCATCAACCAGAAGGACGCGCCCCCCCTCTTGATGCTGCAGCTTGTTCATGAAGCCGCCATCATCGAGCCCCATCTGCTCTGATGTCGACGCGCGAGACCGCAACTCGTCAGTCATCATCTTGACGCGGACCAGAGACTTCACACGGCTGATTAGCGCCATGTCGTTCAGAGGCTTGGTCAGAAAATCATCAGCACCCGCTTCAAGCCCCATGACCCGGTCACTGACCTGATCAAGCGCGGTCACCATAACAACTGGAATATGCATGGTCTGCGGATTGGCCTTGATGCGGCGACAGACTTCGAATCCGTCCATTTCAGGCATCATGACATCGAGCAGCACGATATCGACCATATTGAGAGCAAGAATTTCCAGCGCTTCCTTGCCGCTTTGGGCACAGAGCACATCGAAATAGTCCGCCATCAGGCGGGCTTCCAACAGCTTCACATTGGCAGGGATATCGTCAACGACCAGAACACGAGCGGACATCAAAATTCCTCAATCGAAAAGTCTGTCAGGCATCACCGGCATAGGTGCGTACGGTTTCGATAAATTTGGCAACAGAAATGGGCTTCGACAAATAGGCCTCGCAGCCTCCTTGACGAATGCGCTCCTCATCCCCCTTCATGGCAAAAGCCGTGACAGCAACCACCGGAATGGTGCGCAAATCATCGTCTTCCTTGAGCCACTTGGTCACTTCCAGTCCGGACACCTCAGGCAACTGAATATCCATGAGAATCAGTTCCGGTCGATGCTCCCGCGCCAAATCCAGCGCTTCCAACCCATTGCGGGTTCCGACGGTTTCATACCCATAGGCCTCGAGAAGATCGAGAAATAGCTTCATATTCAGCTCGTTATCTTCAACAATGAGTATTTTCTTGGCCATGATCCCGTCCATCGATCTGAAATACCTGGGCAGACCCGGTGCCAAGATCAGTTTGATCTGGGCTTCTTGAGGGGATGCGGTATTATCTGTCCACTTTTATACGCGACAAATCTTTCAAAAGGGCAAACACTGCCAATGACTATAAACCGTTCTCTGCCAAACTTCGAGACTGCAGAAGCCATTGCCATCAAGGCTTTAGGTTTTTTGTCAGCAGATCCCGATTTGATGGGCCGTTTCTTGGCTCTTTCAGGGCTAGATCCGGCAGACTTGCGGGAAATTGCCTCAGAAGCGTCATTTCTGGCGGCCATCCTGGATTTTCTTCTCACCGATGATTCGCTATTGTTGGCCTTTGCCAGCAACAATGGGCTGACACCCGAAGAGGTCGTCACCGCCAAGGCACGCCTTGACCCAATGAGCATGGCCACCACGGATTCTCTCTAAACCAACGCTCCATCAACAAAGCTGCGACCTAAAAAGCCGAGACAATGTCCTCTGCCCCCACAGCCCCTCTCACCTATCTGTGCCGAGACTGCCTGTCCGAAGGAGATGGGGCTCCGTCGCGCTGCCCCCATTGTCGCTCACCGCGCCTGATCCGTCACAGCGAGTTGCGACTGCTTTCCATCGCCCATGTCGATTGTGATTCTTTCTATGCGGCAGTGGAAAAGCGCGACAATCCCGACATTCGCGACAAGCCCGTCATCATTGGCGGTGGTGAGCGAGGTGTGGTCTCCACCGCCTGCTATATCGCACGCATTCGCGGCGTCCGCTCCGCCATGCCGATGTTTCAAGCCAGAAAGCTCTGCCCCGAAGCGGTCATCATTCGGCCCAACATGGAAAAATACAGTCGTGTCGGCAAGGAAATCCGCACCGCGATGCAGTCCCTCACCCCGTTGGTCGAACCCCTTTCCATCGACGAAGCCTTTCTGGATCTGACTGGCACCGAGCGCCTGCACCGCGCCTACCCGGCCTATACCCTTGCCCGCTTTGCCCGCGATATCGAAAAGGACATCGGCATCACTGTGTCGGTGGGACTGAGCCACAACAAATTCCTCGCCAAGGTCGCCTCCGACCTCGACAAGCCGCGCGGCTTTGCCATCATCGGCAAGGAGGAAACAGACAGCTTTCTCGCCAACAAGCCAATTTCGCTGATCTGGGGTGTGGGCAAGGTCACACAGAAGAAACTGGCGCAAGATGGCTTCCACACAATCGATCAGTTGCGCCGCGCTGACGAGACCGAACTGGCCAAACGCTACGGCACCATGGGCCTGCGCCTTGCTCGCCTGTCCCGCGGTCAGGACAATCGCACCGTTTCGGCCCAGTCCGAGACCAAAAGCATCAGCTCGGAAACCACATTCAATCAAGACCTGTCGGACGCTGATGATTTGCTGCCAGTTCTGCGTCGCCTGTCTGAAAAAACCGCCGAGCGCGCCAAAAAGGCTGGTCTGGCTGGCCGCACCATCACATTGAAAATGAAATCGGCCCAGTTCAAGAGCATCACCCGCAGCCGCTCCCTGCCCGACCCGACCCAATTGGCTGACAAGCTTTACACCATCGGCAAAGACATGCTGCTCAAGGAACTGGGCGAAGGCAAACGATTCCGCCTCATCGGCATCGGGCTGAATGAATTGCATGACGACGCCTTTGCTGACCCGCGCGATCTGGTTGACGAGCAAGCAGGCAAACGCGCTCAAGCCGAAAAAGCCATGGACAAACTGAGCGCCAAATTCGGCGGTCGCATGGTCGAACTGGGCCTGACGCTGAAAGGCAAATTGAAAAGCGAGAGTTCCACGGACGCAAAAGTGGTCGAAATCCATTCCGCCCAAAAGCCCGACGAGGATAGCGGACTCTGAGAACGCCCGCCTGTTAGGGACATTCGGCAACAGGCAGCATATCAATCGATTTGAGCGTTGCCCGCATCACATAATCGGAAAAGACGAGCCGCAGCGACCCACTGACCCCATTTTCAAACAGGATGGTTGAGAGCTCATAAAGCGGCGTCATCGCTTCGCTTTGCTCGGACGCCTGAAAATAGGCAATGGTCAGCGGCCATCTCTTCATTTTGCCAAGGGCTTCCAGCGGCCCCGATTCTGGCGCAGCCCCCGGCCCTGAGGTGGCCTCGGGTCCGATCGTTGACGTTGTATGATAGTAGGTTCCGACCTTATCTGCCCCATCAAACAAATGCGCCGAAAAAAGCCGCTCCCCCTTCAAGGCCGCTTTGATCAAGGCTTTTTGAAAACTGATCGGAAACAGCACTTTGTGAGGCAAGGTCAGGTGATCGGCTCGCGGCTCGCGCAGAGTCAATTCGGTCTTGTCCCCCTTAAGGGAAGCAACACCCCTTTGCTTCTGAGCCAATTTATCGCCGATCAGCCGACGGGACACAAATTCGAACGACCCGGCTCGAATATCCTCAAAGCCTGCCATCTGCAAATCTTCAAGGATCCGTCCGCCCTCGACCATATCGGCGGCAGTTACCAGTCGCTGGGTCATGGAATAGCCCTCGCAGGAGCTACCCATCAGCTCATAGACCATCCGCCCTGAAAGCGACCTCAGGGCCGCCGGTTGGGCCAATCGCCGTCCCCCCTCCTCCAGCGTGATTTCATAAACGGCACGATAGGGCGCCAGAGCCACAGGCTCAGCTTTCACGACACTTGCCAAACAGAGAGAGAGGGAGAGAAAGACAATAGCCAGCAGACCGCCCCCAATCAGGCGCAAGGCGGCGCCAAGGCGGGCAAGCCAGACATCATATACAACAAAGGCAACTGGCAAATAGGTCAAATTCGGCGTTCCTTCAGGTCTCCTCGGAGATCATGACCTGAAATGCGTTTGCCATACAAGTTATTTGGCAAGGTTTTTCTGGCATTGCCCATCCGCCTCACCTATTTATGGTTCAGCTAGGAACCCCGCCGCCCGATCAACAGAAGCGTCGGTTCATCCGCATCATTACAACAAGAGGAAGACCTATGTCCGGTGCCATTGAAAGCAAACTTGCCGAACTCGGCATTAGCCTGCCAGAAGCCGCGGCGCCCGCTGCCAACTATGTTCCCTTCGTGAAAACCGGCAATCAGCTGTTCATCTCGGGCCAGATTCCAATGACCGCCGAAGGCATCCAGTTTCAGGGCAAGCTCGGCGACACAATGCAGACCGAACAGGGTGCTGACGCTGCAAAACTCTGCGCCATTAACCTGATCGCCCAGATGAAGGCTGCCACCGGCGACCTCGACAAAGTGGCTCGGGTTGTGAAACTGGTCGGTTTTGTCAATTCCACCCTCGATTTTGCCGAGCAGCCAGCCGTGATCAATGGCGCGTCCAATTTCATGGTCGAAGTGTTTGGTGACAAGGGCCGTCACGCCCGCTCCGCTGTCTCTGCCGCTTCCCTGCCATTTGGTGTGGCTGTTGAGGTGGAAGCCATTGTTGAGCTGAGCGAAGACTGATAGCGTCAGGGGGTCGAATCCATTCATTGCACAGGCCGACCCCCTCATGCCCAATCAAGATCTGACTTGGCTCACAAAACGCCCCATCGCCCATCGCGGTCTGCATGCCGCAACTGAAGGGCGGGTTGAAAATTGCCGACAATCCTTCGATGCTGCCATCAACCACAACTTTGCCATAGAGCTGGATGTGCAGATCACCAAAGATGACAAAGCTGCGGTCTTCCACGACTATAGCCTTGAGCGGCTAACCCACGGCACCGGCCGTGTCGATGAGATGACACTGGCGGAATTGAGCAAAGTTTCCTTCAAAAATGGCAGTGACCATATCGAGGATCTGGCCTCCTTGCTCGCCCATATTGACGGGCGCGTGCCGCTGATCATCGAATTGAAGACACCCAAAGTGCAGGATGCCCGTCTGGAGCGCGCCGTCGCCGCCAGCCTTGCGACCTATCAAGGCCCCGCTGCGCTGATGTCTTTCTCGCCTCAGGTCGTCGCCGAACTCATAAAACACACCGACAGACCGCGCGGCATCGTGTCTTGCGACTTTTTCCGCGACAAGGATGGATCCAAGCTTGTCGAGGAGGAACGCTATCAGCTGACTCACTTGCTTCATGCAGGTGTGACCAAGCCCGATTTCATATCCTATTGCCAGAAAGACTTCCCCGCCCCTTCGGTCGACCTGATGAAGGCGCTGACAGGCCTGCCTGTCATCTGCTGGACCACCAAATCCGCAGAAGATCACATCTGGGCCCTGAAGCATTGCGATCAGGTCACCTTTGAAGGCTACGACCCCGATACTATCAGCTTTTGACCATATATTGCCCTTTCTTTGAGCGCCCTTTTCAACAGCAAGCCATTGAACCCTCTTGATGTCTAACCGATATTAAGAGGGTTCCATTGTCTTTTTCAGCCGCCTTTCAAGGTTGAAATCCACCCCACCGCTTGAGCAAAAGGGCGCTTCATGTCTGAGGATATGCCACCGGACACGTCACAAGAGAAAGGCTTCCAGCTGCATATCAAGCATGCCATAAGCGAGATCGGCGAAGCGGACTGGAATGCCTGCCTGCATGACACGTTGAGCGAGCGGAAAGCCAATCCCTTTCTCGATTTCGCCTTCCTGGATGCTTTGGAAAAATCCGGCTGCGTTTCAGAGCAGACTGGTTGGCTCCCCCATCACATGGTACTGAAAGATGATGATGGTTCCGTCCTCGCGGTCCAACCGCTCTATCTTAAATCCCACAGTCAGGGCGAATATGTCTTTGACTATGCCTGGGCCGACGCGATGGAACGGGCGGGCGGGCAATATTATCCCAAGCTGCAAAGCGCCATTCCCTTTACCCCGGTCAACGCGCCCAAGGTGCTCACCCGCAAGGGCGTCAATCAGGCGATTGCCATTGCTGCCATGGCCAGTGGCCTAAAACAGCTTTGCGACCGATATCCCATCTCCTCGGCCCACCTGACCTTCCTGCCCGAGCAACAGAAGACCACCTTTGAAAGTCAGGACTTCCTCATTCGCCGGGATCAGCAATTCCATTGGGTCAATGAAGATTATGAGGATTACGAGGATTTTCTCAGCCATCTCTCCTCGCGCAAGCGCAAAAATATCCGCAAGGAACGCAAGACCGCACAGAGCCATGGCCTGACCATCCTCGAAAAACGGGGAAACGCCATCCTTGAATCCGACTGGGACGCCTTTTTCGATTTTTATATGGATACCGGCTCACGCAAATGGGGCAGGCCTTATCTCAATCGCACCTTCTTCTCAATGATTGGCGAGCGGATGGCCGACCGGGTGTTGCTGGTCATGGCCTATGACGATGAGATGCCAGTGGCTGGCGCGCTTAATTTCATTGGCGGCGACACACTCTATGGCCGTTATTGGGGCACCATCGGCGATTATCCCTGCCTGCATTTCGAGCTTTGCTATCATCGGGCCATCGAATGGGCCATCAACCACGGCCTGATGTGCGTCGAGGCCGGGGCTCAAGGCGAACACAAGATCGCCCGCGGCTATGAACCACAGACCACATGGTCGGCCCACTGGATCGACCATCCCGCCTTCCGTGAGGCCATCGCCGACTATCTGGAGCGGGAAAGACAGGCCGCAGAAGCCGAACAGGACTTCCTCGCCACACTTTCCCCATTCAAAAAAGGCAATGGATAGATTTGAGCCCCTCCCGCTGATAGTCTGGCCCCAAACATTTTTGCTTTTAATAGAGGGATTTACGTGATGACGACACCAGCCTATGACACCGATAATATTTTTGCCAAGATCCTTCGCGGCGAGTTGCCTGCCCACAAGGTCTATGAAGATGACATGACCATCGCAATCATGGACATCATGCCACGCGCCGATGGCCATACGCTGGTGATTCCGAAAAATGCCTCACGCAACCTGTTCGATGTCAGCGCCGAAGATATCAACGCCGTTATGGCAACGGCCCAGAAAATCGCCCGCGCCCAGATGGTCGCCTTCGAGGCCGATGGCGTCACTGTTCAGCAATTCAACGAAAGCGCTGGCGGACAGGTGATTTTCCATCTCCACGTCCATGTCATCCCGCGCAAGGAAGGCGTCTCGCTCAAGCCCCATACCGGCGAGATGGCCGATGGCGAGCAACTGGCAGGCTTTGCAGAACAGCTACGCAAGGCGCTCGAAGCAGCTTAAGGCAACTTAAGTCCGGCAGACCATACCCACAAAAAAGGCCCCAAAACCCGGGGCCTTTTCTTTTACTGGTTCACAGGCTCGCGCCAAACAGCAAAGACAGGGAAACCAGACTGCTGCCACCGACAATCACAGCCAAAAGCAAATTGCGAATGAGGCCGAAATAGAGCCCAACAGCAAGACCAACAGCGACCAGTCTGATCCAGACCGGCACCTCCACCAACGCGCCGGAGGGAAACAGGATCAACCGCATGATAACCCCGGCCACCAGTGCATTGGCGACCGCGCGGGACAAAAGGATCCACTCACTGTCATCACGCAAACGCCCGGCAAAGGCAATGCCGATCCAGCGCCAGATATCGGTGGGAATGGAGGCGGCCAGAAGGATGAACAGGAAGGGCCACCAGGCCGCATCAATCGCGTCAAATGTCAGGTTCATGTCCGCTTCCTCGCAACATAGCCGACCCCATAAGCAGCAATGCCGCCGACCAGCCCGGTCCAGATCAGATCCGTTCCCGGCACATAGAGGGCAAATAGCGGCCCCAGCGCAAAGCCAAAGATCAGCGCAAGCCGGTCAGACAGGATCCGCGCTGCGCTCGGCAGAGTCAGCATGAAATAAAGCGGCGTCGTCATGAACAAAGCAGCGGCTACAAGCGGCGGCACCAACCCGGCAATCGCAAAGCCCAAAGCGGTGACAAACACATTGATCGTTGTCAGCGTTAGCGCAAACCCCGCATAGAACGGCACCCGCGCATAGCGCGGCAGGGCCGGCAAATGGGTCATGCCAAACACCCATGAGGTGATGGCCGTCACATGGCATAAAACCACCAGTTTCCATGTTGGCGTGTTCCGATCCCGCACTTCCGGCACAAAGGCGACAATCATCGGCATCATCCGGATGGAAGCCAGCGCCACTGCGGTCGCAATCGCCAACAGACCAGCACCCGATACGATGCCGCCAACCAGCACCACCGCACTGGGCAAGGCCCAGATGGACAGCGTCATGAACATCGCATGGATAACGTCGATGCCACTCTCGCGCGCAAAGCCACCAAAGCCAGCAAAGGAAATACAAAGAACAGCCGCTGGCGTGGAAATCAGATGCCGCATGCCCCGGCGATACCAGTAAAGCCCGGACTGGCGCGGCTCATGCCCTTCTGACGGATCTTTTATGTCATCTGTCTTGGTCATCAATAACTCTGCTGCACCGAAGCCTGAAACCCGGTCTGGCCTTTGGATCAAAGGGAACAGGAAGGAGCGTGATACGGTCGAGATATGGCTGCAGACGCCCTTCAAGGTGAGACCTTCTATGTCTCACATCCCCAAAAGCGAGGCAATAATGATTTGGCCAAAGAGGCTTCCCACTTTGGCCGACATCTTAAATGCTATGGCCTACCAACGCCAGAAAGCCGGGCTGAGGAGCGCCAGACCGGACAGGATTTCAAGGCGCCCGAGGATCATTTCCATCGCCAACAGCATCTTGGTGACATTCGACAGCGATGTGAAGTTACCCGCTGGACCGATAATTTCCCCAAGCCCCGGCCCCACATTGGCCAAGGCTGTGGCGGACGCACTGATCGCGGTCATGAAGTCAAGCCCGAACACTTGAAGCACGATGGCGAAGAAGGTGAAGGTGCCAAAAAACAGATAAATCAGGCTCATGGTCGAGGCTGCCATTTCATCATCGACAATCCTCAAGCCGTACCGCATGGGCTTGACCCGGTGCGGGCTGATCAATTTGCCAACCGCATTTTTGAACACTTCCCACGCCACCACAAACCGGAATTGCTTCAGCCCGCCAGAGGTCGAGCCGGAACAGGCGCCAAAGAATGTCAGACCAAGGAATACCGCCCAGAAAAGCGGCCCCCAAAGCTGATAATCACCGGCCCCATATCCTGTCGTGGTCATGATCGAAATGACGTTGAACAGCGAGAGCACCAAATCATTCAGCTCTGTCTCCGGATAGACCATTTCCTTGGCAAGGAAAATCATCACAGTTGCTGCAATGACAATCTTCACATAAAGCGCGATCTGCGGGTCAGCTTCGCGATCAGGTGCATTCAGCCGAATGAGAAAGAGGAATGGCAGGCCACCGAGAAACATGAAAAACGACGCAGCAAGCAAGATACCCATGGAATGAAAATGCGCCATGGATTCATCCGACGTTGAGAAGCCGCCCGTCGACACGGTCGTCATCGCATGATTGACCGCTTCAAAGAACGTCATGCCGAGCAGGAAATAGGAAGACGCACAGGCCACCGTGAGAACCATATAAACGGTGGCAATCTTGGCCGCCAGATCCTGAATACGTGGATAGGGATTCTCGCTCTGCTCGGAGCTTTCGAGAAAAAACAGCTTTTGACCGCCCATACCAAGCACTGGCAGAATCGCAACCCCGATGGCCACGATCCCCAATCCGCCGATCCACTGCATGAAGGAACGCCAAAACAACAGCCCCGGCGCCATCGTATCAAGACCACTCAACACCGTGGAGCCGGTGGTCGTCAGGCCAGAGACGGTTTCAAAGAAAGCATCGGCAAAACTCAAATTCAGCGAGGAGAAATAAAGCGGAAGAGAAGCAAACAGGCTGATCAGAATCCAGATGCCATTGACGAACAGGATCGATTTGCGGATCGACCAGTCCCCCTCCTGCCCCCGCACGGCCAGAAACAGCCCGACGCCGAAAGATATGCAAATCGCGCCGCTGCCAAAAAAAGCCAGCCAGTCATCATCGTGAAAGGACAAATCGATGATGGAAGGCAAGAACATCAGACCGCCAAGGATGGCGATCAATATTCCAAGAACAGAGACCATTGGATCCACTCTTTCATGTCGGCGCACCATGACACCAGCAAACCCGGCGGAAAATACGCTGCTGCACCAAGAAAGAAAAGGCAGCTTGTGAATAACAGCTATGCGCCCAGACAACAGAAGTCTAGGTACAACACCTAAGGCACAATGAAAAGTAGCCGATCCTGGCCTTTAAGGTCAGTCAGTCATCACGATCAAAGAAGTGCTGATAGAGGAGTGTAATCAACAACATATAGCCAGCTGCCAAAGACAGGATATTTTTCAGCAGCTCCATTCCATCTGCCTGCCCGGTGGCTGGATCAACCAGACTGCCAAACAATCCATTTGGAAAGGCAGCCCGCATGGTGGCACTCGCCCCCATTAAAGCGGCAATCGCAAAGGCAAAGAACAATAAAAATCGGCGAAGCCATGGTGGGATATCTGGAAACATGACACATCAATTTTGAAAATGAGCGTAGAAATGCAAAATGCCGGACCAAGGCCCGGCATTTGGTTTTTATTTCTTCTCGACCTTGGCAACCTTAGGCGTGGAGCCGCCCTTTTTCGGGGCTGAACGACGGCGTTTCTTTGGCGTTGCCTCGTCCTTGGCTGCCTCATCCCCCTCGTCTTCCGCTTTGGGGGCGTCTTTGGGAGCCTCGTCTTCCTTACTTGTCTTGGAAGGCTTGACAGGAGCATCCTCTACCACGGTGAGGAACAGTTTTTCCATATTGTCGAGATCGATATCGACCTTGACGGTGCCACCCTTGGTCAGCTTGCCAAACAGGATCTCTTCGGCCAATGGCCGCTTGATATGCTCCTGAATGACACGCCCCAGCGGACGGGCCCCCATTTTCGGATCATATCCCTTCTTGGCCAGCCACGCGGTCGCAGCATCGGTCAACTCGAAGGTCACACCCCGATCGGCGAGCTGGGCTTCGAGCTGCATGACGAACTTGCGCACCACCTGATGCACCACTTCGGTCGGCAAAGCGCCAAACGGAATGACCGCATCCAGCCGGTTGCGGAATTCCGGCGTGAAGAGCTTGTTGATTGCCTCTTCATCGTCACCCGAGCGCGCATTGTTGGTAAAGCCCATTGCAGGCTTGTCCATCTCGGTCGCCCCGGCATTAGTGGTCATGATCAGAATGACATTGCGGAAATCCACCCGCTTGCCATTGTGATCGGTCAGCTTGCCATGATCCATCACCTGCAACAGAATGTTGTAGAGATCCGGATGGGCCTTCTCAACCTCGTCAAGCAGCAGCACGCAATGCGGATGCTGGTCAACGCCATCGGTCAAAAGACCGCCCTGATCAAAGCCGACATATCCCGGAGGCGCGCCGATCAAACGCGAGATCGTGTGCCGCTCCATATATTCCGACATATCGAATCGCAGCAATTCAACGCCCATCAGATCCGCCAACTGTCGCGCAACCTCGGTCTTGCCCACCCCGGTCGGGCCGGAGAAGAGATAGTTGCCGATTGGCTTTTCAGGTTCACGCAAGCCCGCGCGCGCCAGCTTGATCTGGCTCGTCAAGGCATCAATGGCCTGATCCTGACCATAAACCATCCGCTTGAGGTTGGTTTCCAGATTGGACAGGATTTCCTTGTCGTCCTTGGAAACGGTTTTTGGCGGAATGCGGGCCATCGTCGCAACGGTGGCTTCCACTTCCTTGGCGCTGATGCTTTTGCGGCGCTTGGATTGCGGCAGCAATTGCTGCGCCGCGCCGGTTTCATCGATCACATCGATTGCCTTGTCCGGCAACTTGCGGTCATGAATATAGCGTGCGGACAATTCCACCGCCGACTTGATCGCATCATTGGTGAATTTGACGCTGTGATACTCCTCGAAATAGGGCTTCAGGCCTTTGAGGATATCAACGGCGTCCGGAATGGACGGCTCATTGACGTCAA
Organism: uncultured Cohaesibacter sp.; assembly: GCF_963677725.1. NCBI lineage: Bacteria > Pseudomonadati > Pseudomonadota > Alphaproteobacteria > Hyphomicrobiales > Cohaesibacteraceae > Cohaesibacter > uncultured Cohaesibacter sp. The sequence goes on along the minus strand of NZ_OY782507.1, from coordinate 4,457,319 downwards.
TCTTCTGGAAACGACGCACCAGAGCGCGGTCCTTTTCGAAGAACTGGCGATATTCCTTGTAGGTCGTCGATCCCATACAACGCAAATTGCCCGCAGCCAACGACGGTTTGAGCAAATTGGAAGCATCCATCGCGCCACCGGAGGTCGCACCGGCACCAATCACCGTGTGGATTTCGTCAATGAACAGGATCGCCCCGTCATACTCTTCGATTTCCTTGATGACTCGTTTGAGGCGTTCCTCAAAATCACCGCGATAGCGTGTCCCTGCCAACAGCGTGCCCATATCAAGGGAAAAGATGGTCGACCCTTTGAGCACGTCGGGCACCTTGTCCTCGACAATCCGCTTGGCAAGACCCTCGGCAATGGCCGTCTTGCCAACACCCGGATCGCCCACAAAGAGCGGATTGTTCTTGGAACGGCGGCAAAGCACCTGAATGGTGCGATGGATCTCGGCATCGCGCCCGACCAGCACATCTATCTTGCCTTCGCGGGCCTTGTCGTTGAGGTTGACCGCATAGGCTTTCAGCGCTTCCGTACCGCCTGCGCCACCTTCATCCTCTTCGCTATCGAACTCGATATCATCGTCATCCTCCGCTCCGGTCGGCGAGAGACCCTCAGCCATACCGGGCACTTTGGAAATGCCGTGAGAAATATAATTGACCGCATCGTAACGGGTCATGTCCTGATCGTGCAGGAAATAGGCCGCATGGCTTTCACGCTCGGCAAAGATCGCAACAAGCACATTGGCACCGGTCACTTCTTCACGACCAGAGGACTGCACATGAATCACCGCGCGCTGGATAACCCGCTGAAAACCAGCGGTCGGTTTGGCGTCCACACGCCTTTCCTGGACCAGATTGGACAATTCATTGTCGATATAATCCTGCAAGTTGGATTCCAACAGACGCAAATCGACCCCGCAGGCGCGCATGACTGCGGCCGCATCACTATCTTCGATCAACGCCAGCAGGAGATGTTCCAGCGTGGCATATTCCTGTGACCGCTCATTGGCGACCGACAGGGCTTTATGCAGGGCGATTTCCAGGCTGTTAGAAAATGATGGCACTGGCGTTCCTCACTTCTTTTCCATAATGCATTGCAGCGGATGCTGGTGTTTCTGTGCGAAATCCATGACTTGCGAAACCTTGGTTTCCGCAACTTCATAGGTGAACACACCGCACTCCCCGACACCATGATGATGAACATGGAGCATGATACGGGTCGCGTCTTCTCGTCCTTTATTGAAGAAAGCCTCCAACACATGCACAACGAACTCCATCGGCGTGAAGTCATCATTGAGCAACAATACGCGATACATATTCGGACGCTTTGTCTTGGGCTTGGCCTTGGTAGCCACCCCCAGTTCTTCATCTTCATCCAGGCGACGAATATCTTTACTCATTGCTTAGACTGTCTCCGTGAGATTGTTCGCCCGAATGGGCCGAACGTCTTGTTTGCCAAAGCGCAACCAGCCCGAACCGGCACCGGCATCCTTTGGCAAGCCGTAAAAAAATTCAAAGGGAACATGACGTATGAAAATCGATACGCAAAGCTCCCCTCTCGCCGATCAATAATGTAGGCATCTTTCCCCGTAATTGTAAGGGCAACCGCCGACATTGCCAAATAGTCCGAAAGTCGCTTGTTTTCCGCACCTTATCAACGTCTTGCTGAACGCGAGTTAACCATACCGCGATGAATCACCTCGCAAATTGCACCCGATCAATTTGCCTTTTACCATTTCCTAACCCTGTGTCACTAGGCTGGGTCATACATCAGTTTAAGGCGCACTTGCGCCCAACCTTGGCCAAAAAATGCGTGCTTTACAGCCGCCGTATGACAAACTTTAAAAAGGACGTCACGTGTTTAGAGTAGCGTTCCATACCCTTCTTTGTGCAAAAGGGTCACGTCAGGCAATCGCTTGCCTTGCAGCTCTGTTTATGGCCCTTGCCTGCCTGGGTGCAGCAACCCCTGCTGCTGCCAATTCGAAATATGCCGCTTACGTCATAGACGTGAAAAGCGGCAAGGTGCTGTTTTCCCGCAACGCGAACTCGTTGCGTTATCCAGCATCGCTGACCAAGATGATGACGCTCTACATGCTGTTTGAGCGTCTGGAAAATGGCTCCATTTCCCTCAACAGCCGACTCAAGGTGTCCAGGCATGCCGCCTCGCGCCCTCCTTCCAAGCTGGGTCTGCGTCCGGGCAGCTCCATCCGTGTGCGCGACGCCATTTTGGCGCTGGTCACCAAATCCGCCAACGATGTCGCTGCCACCGTGGCGGAAAATCTCGGCGGAACGGAAGCCGAATTTGCCAAAATGATGACGGCCACCGCCCGGTCCATCGGCATGAGCCGCACCACTTTCAAAAATGCGTCGGGTCTGCCGAACAAGTATCAAAAGACCACCGCTCACGACATGGCATTGCTCGGCCGTGCCTTGCAGGACCGATTCCCGCAGCATTACAGATTCTTCAAAACCCGGTCCTTCAAATATGGCAAGCGCCGTTATGGCAACCATAACCGTCTCTTGGGTCGCGTCAAAGGCGTCGATGGCATCAAGACCGGCTATACCCGCGCCTCCGGCTTTAACCTCGTCTCCAACGTCAAGTCCCGTAACCGGCATATCGTTGCTGTCGTTATGGGTGGCAAAACCGGACGCAGTCGCGATGCGCACATGAGGAAGTTGATTGCCAGCTATTTGCCAAAGGCAAAAACCGGACGTCGCCTCACCGCCCTCGTTGTTCCGCGCGCTGGCACCAAACGCAGCTACATCAAGCTTGCCAAAATTGTGCCTTTGCCACGTGCAAAAACGATTGCCTCCACCATCGATCTGACTACCGCTTCGGTAAATGCGCAGCAACCGTCAAACATGGTTGTAGCCTATGCACCGCAGCAAAAGCTGACCACGTTGCCACGCATCAACCCGACCATCGATGAGGTCACGGCGATGGAACCAGCCTCTGGCAGAGTGGCAACCAGAAAGATCACCACCGCGGCACTGGCTATTCTGCCACGCGCGGCCAATGATCCGGTTGGCGATTTGTCGACGCACAGCACAATCTTGCCAGAAGCTGCCCCACAGCGTGCACTTCCCGCTGGCTGGCACATTCAGCTCGGTGCGACCCCAAGTCTTGCGGCTGCCAACCGGCTGCTGGCAAAGGCACGCGCCAAAAACCAGCGCTTGCTGGTGGCCATGCTCAATCACACCGAAACCGTGCAGAAAAACAATGACACTTTGTATCGTGCCCGTTTTGCAGGCTTTAAAAGCAAGTCTGCTGCCCGCTCGGCCTGTGCCATCCTGAAGAAACAGAAATTTGCCTGTCTGGCCCTTAAACCATAACAGACAAGGCACCCGAACAGATCCGGCAGGCGAACCTCCGATCGACTGCCGGCTTTCAACAAACCGGATCATGCCAAGGCCCAAGATGCCATCATGATCATGACAATTAAGTGTATGCGTAACCGATTCGGGAATGTTCCCCTCTCGCCTCGGTCATCAGTAAAAGAGTAATTGGAGATCAGCCATGTTTTCGCATCAGGACGGCCTTGGCAGCGTTGATCTTGGCAGCAAGAAAGGTGGAGCCCCCCTGGTCAGGGTGGACCCGCTTCATCAACCGCCTGTGAGCAGCAGCAATTTCCGCCGCACCGGCATCCGCAGAAAGCCCAAGAATTTGATAGGCTTCCTCCTCGGTCATGGGGCCAGAATCCGCCGGGCTTCCTTCCCCGTCATTCGGGTCCGTCTCGAATGCGTCACGCCAGTCGGCGTGCCTGCCGTCAAGATAGGCTTCAAGTAGATCGCGGCTTTCGCGATCCATTCTGATTTCGTCATAGAGGCTGATCAATTCAGCCTCTGACAATCCATCAAGCTCCCGCCCTTCGAAATGCCCGGCAAGAACCCTGCCTATGATAATGCCCGTATCATGATCAAGCGTCATTTCCAAAGCCGCTGTGCGCACCGTTGATCCGCGGCCCGTCGCCCGATCGGCCCCCGCGCTGCTGGGCTTGCGGGAAAACATCCCCCACGCCATCACCGCCACCGGCATCGCCAGCACCCATTGCCGACGCAGCAACAGAAAGGCCGCAAACAGGGTCAATGCAACCCCGGCCAATCGATAGAGCAGTTGCACCACATCGGACGCCCGCGCATAAGCCGCCCAGCGCGCCAACAGCACCACCACGAAAAACAACAAAAGACCGGCGAGCAGATAAATCATCAAACATCCATCAAAAAAGAGCAGCGCGCTTCGAGCCCCGCCGCAAAAGCGGCATCTCGTCCCTTATATGGCTCGCCACGGCAAAGTGATCAATCGGGGCTGCGAAGTTTCAAGACCTGTTTTCGCAAATCCGAAGGCAACTGGGTTGCATCTCCCCCGGTCGCTGCATAGGCTGCAATGCCCTTGAGATAGGCCGCGAGCTTATCCTTGGCATGGCTGTCAAACTGACCATAAGCGCCACCGGTCAGCCGTGCAATGTCGCGAAAGATCACAGAGGCCAGTGAGTCGTTGCCCTCCTGGAACAGGAAAATCGGTATGCCTTTCAGCGCAATGTCACCAGCCAGCCCGACAATTTCGTCCGGATTTTCTTCCAGGCTATCGCCAACATAAACAACCGCATTGATTTTGCTGGTTTGGGATTCAGTCTTCACATGCTGAAGAATACGGCCCAGTTGTGTCCGCCCGGCGCGGCAGTCAAACCGCTCCATCCAGCGCACCATATCACCCGCCTCGCGTGTCCATCGACTGGCCCGACATTCAGCCGTACCGCGAAAATAGACCAGCTGGGTTGCCAATCCCCCATGCTGGGAGGCAACCGAAAACATCTCGCTTTGCAGGGAACAGGCCACATCCCACGTGGGTTGGCGGCTCATGGTCGCATCAAGGGCAAAGATCAAATGACCGCTGGTTGGCTTCAGCCCCTTGCCCGCCTGCGCCTGACGGACGAGCTTGGTCTTGGCAAGAAAGGAAGCCACCTCTCCCCTGCCGGACGCTGGCGTCACACCAGCGCTCTTCTGCCCCACCTTCAGATCACGCTTATCGGTCATATCCGCTCCAACCCCTTGCAATGAGTATAGCATCGGATGTGGGGTGCTGGGGCAAGAGTCTCAAGAGGCGGGGAAAGCCCAACTGAGCTTTACAACAAGCCCAGCTCAGCCAACTCACGCCGGAATGACTCTGGCAAATCATCGCCTCCGGACAGGGACTTGAGATCACGAGGCGCATCGCTGACCTTCAAATAGCGCCAGCCTTGAAAAGCCCGCTTGGGCTGCGATTCGGTGCGATAGAGCACTGGCTCCATAACAATCTCACAGCGCGAAATGCCATCTTCGCCGACCACCTGCCGCAAATCGATGATCGGTTGGCGCGCCAGGATCATGCCCTTGATGACCCAATAAAGCGAACCACCATCGAGAATCTCGTCCCGCCGTTTCGGTGACATCCGCGTCGTGTGGATTTGCTCAAGCGGTTGTCCGTGCGCGGCCAGCATCTGCTGGCGCCGCTCGACCCAAGCCTCAAGATCGTCAACGGAATCAACCCCGACGCAAAGTTTCAACATATGCACAGTCATGCCGCTCCATATCACGGCCCGTCAGCGCAATAAAGAAAAGGTCGCATCAACACCAAAAGAGGTCATGAAATTATACACATTTTGCGCTAAGTTGCGATTAGGCTCATTTAAACCCGCCGTGGCCCGGAGGGTTTTGCAAGGAATTTTTGAATGAAGATATTTGTGACCGGGGGAACGGGTCTGGTTGGCAGTGCCGTCGTAAAAGCCTTGATCGCGCAAGGACATATGATCACAACATTGGCGCGCTCCGATGCCAGCGCCGACATTCAAAGCGCCATGGGGGCAACGCCCGTGCGCGGCAGCTTGACCGAACCTGACCATTGGGTCAAAGAGGCGATCACGCATGACGGCATCATCCACGCCGCCGCCACATTTGAACATGACATGGGCGATGTAGACCACAAACTGGTCGCCAACCTGCTTGATGCGGCCAAGACTCTGCCTGCCGACAAGAAATTGCCTTTCCTTTATACAGGTGGCTGTTGGCTCTATCCGAAGGAGCCGGTGATTCCCATCACCGAACGCCATGTGCTGGATCCGCTGCCGGAATTTGCCTGGATGCTCGACAGCATCGAGCAGTTGCATGGCTGCCCCAATTTGCTGTTGACGGTCATCCACCCCGCTCTGGTGGTCGAACCGGGTCGCGGCCTGATTGCTGATTATGCCCGCGACCTGAAGGAAAATGGCAAAATCACCATCACCGGCGCGACCGACACGCATTTTCCCTTCATTCAGGCAGACGATCTGGGCGACCTCTATGTCCGCGCGCTCGACAATCGCGGTGACGGGCTACTGCTGAATGCAACGGGTATCAAAAGCGCAACGGCGGAAGAAGTCGGCAAATTGGTGGCCAACAAGCTCGGTCTGCCCTACGAGGCCGATGTCATCACGCTGGAAGAAGCACAAAAGCGCTATGGCAGCTGGGCCTCCGGCTTTGCCCGTTCCCAGCGGATGGAGGCAGACCGCGCCAAGGATATTCTCAAGTGGCAACCAAGATATGACACCATCGAAGCGATGGTGGACAATAGCCTGTCAAAGCTCGACTGATTCGAAGGTCAGCAGATAAACGGTTGAAAATACTTACAAAAAGGGCAGCCATTGGCTGCCCTTTCTTGTCCATGACTCGCTTGATCAGGCTGCCTCTTCCTGCTCGAAGCGAACCACAGAATACCCCTCTTCCACCTGATCTCCGGCACTGGCCGCAACTGCCGCAATCACTCCGTCAAATGGCGCGACAACGCTATGCTCCATTTTCATCGCCTCAACGATGAAGAGCCGCTCCCCCTTGGCAACAGCTTGACCCGCCTCGACAAAGATTGCCGTCACCTTGCCATGCATAGGCGCACCGATCTGACCACTGCCGGCCTCTTCCTCATGCTCATAATCATGCATCTTGACATGATATTGGCGCCCATTGACCACCACCAGCAGACCATCGGCACTGGAAACGACGTGAGGCTTCACGTCCCCCTCCAGCCCCTCCACGACCATGCCATCATGGCCAAAAGACAGGCTTTGATACTGCTCTTCCCCATCGATCACTAAAGCCACCGTTTGGTGGCGTGGTGCCCCCAACTGGAAGCCATCCGTCGCATCCCATGGAGAGATTTCCTCATTGCTGCGCATGGATTTGGCCTCAGCGATGCGCGTCATGCTTTCGCTTAAGAGATGCCGCACGGCGGATGCGGCCACCCTTTGGCGTACGCCTTCATCCTGCGCTATCAGCGTCTCAAGGCGCGCATCAATGAAGCTGGTATCAAAGGCTTGAGCCACAAAATCAGGATGGCTTGCCAATTGCGCCAAAAAGGCCGCATTGGTTTTCGGTCCGGCCACCGCACTCTGCCGCAAAACATCGGCCAGTTTAGCCAACGCCGCATCGCGGCTATCCGCATGAACAATCACCTTGGCAATCATAGGGTCATAATAGGGAGAAATTTCATCCCCTGCCTCTACACCGGAATCGATCCGCACGCCCTCGCCCCCTGCAAAGGACAAGGCATATAGCCGACCGGTCGACGGCAAGAATCCATTTTCCGGGTCTTCAGCATAAAGCCGGGCTTCCACCGCATGACCCATAAGGGGAATGTCGCTCTGTGCCAACGGCAATCGCTTTCCATTGGCAATATCAAACTGCCAAGCCACCAGATCCTGCCCGGTGATCGCTTCGGTTACGGGATGCTCCACCTGTAGGCGGGTATTCATTTCCATGAAGAAAAACCCGTCAAGGCTGAGGCCATTGGACCCATCGACGATGAATTCCACCGTCCCGGCCCCCTGATAGTCCACCGCCAGTGCGGCTTTCACCGCAGCCGACCCCATCGCCTCACGCAACGCAGGCGTCATGCCCGGCGCAGGCGCTTCCTCAATCACCTTCTGGTGACGACGTTGCAAGGAACAATCCCGTTCATAAAGATGCACCGCCTGCCCATGGCTGTCGGCAAAGACTTGAATCTCTATATGGCGCGGATTTTTGACAAACCGTTCGATCAGGACATTCGGATCACCAAAAGCATTCTGCCCTTCCCGTTGGGCTGATTCCAGCGCCGCGGGGAAATCCTCATCCCGCTCCACCAAACGCATCCCCTTACCGCCACCACCTGAGACCGCTTTGATCAGCACCGGATACCCAATCTCTCGAGCCTTGTCATGCAGGAAGGCAGGATCCTGATTCTCCCCATGATAACCGGGCACCACAGGCACGCCTGCCGCTTCCATCAAGGCCTTGGCCCGGTCCTTCTGCCCCATCTTTTCAATCGCCTGCGGGCCGGGTCCGATAAAAACAATTCCCGCTTCCGCGCAAGCTTTGGCAAAGGCAGCATTCTCGGACAAGAAACCATAGCCGGGATGAATCGCCGCCGCTTTGCATTCCTTGGCAACCGCAATCACCTTGGCCGCATCGAGATAACTCTCCGCCGCAGCAGCCGGACCAATATGATAGGCCTCGTCTGCCTCTCGCACATGGCGTGCTGACCGATCCGCGTCGGAATATACAGCAATGGTTCGAAGCCCCATCTTCCGTGCCGTCCTGATCACGCGGCAGGCAATCTCTCCGCGATTGGCAATCAGCACACTGTCGATCATTCCACTTCCTCCCCGGTGGATACTGGCCAACTATGGTGGAGACCAAAATCCCAATCTTATTAAATATCTATTTTGGTTCATGAAAAATTACTTTGATTTACGTAAAAGTCAATCAATATTTAGGCGCAATCAGGCGCTCAACCGACCCTCAAGGCAACAAACACAACCAAAGCAAACATGCGATAAAAACCCGCATTGATTGGACAGGAATATTCGAATATACTAAATTAGAAAAATCTCATACTATGACCGACCGGTGTTCCGAACAGAACAGCGCCCAACGACGCCACCCCTTTCAAAACCATCCACCTGTGTCGACAGATAAAACCGAGACGAAGCGAAATGGCCATGGACCCGACCATCGAAGCACTGGCAGATGAAGCGGACAATGTCGCAAAATTGCTCAAATTGCTGGGCAATGCCAACCGCTTGCGCATTCTTTGCCAGTTGGTGGATGGCCCGGACAAGTCCGTCAACCATCTCGCGGAGACATTGAAAATTAGCCAGAGCGCTTTATCGCAGCATTTGGCAAAAATGCGTGAAGATGGCCTGATCAAGGGCAACCGCGACGCTCAAACCATCTATTATTCGATCTCCGATCCCAATGCAGAACAACTTCTTGGCGTGCTGAAAGACCTATATTGCGCCTCGGATTCGGATCGTTGATGGTTCCTCAGACCCTTTCCACAACCAAGAAGAAACGACCCAGAATGGCAAAAAAACAAATTGTCCAACAGATCAATCATGACGCAGCCAAAAAGCTGCTTGATGAAGGCGCCGTGCTGATCGACGTGCGAGAATCCATGGAGCTGATGGGCAAGAAAGTCCCCTCCGCGCTGCATCACCCCCTCTCTGGCCTCAAAGGCCCGATCGACACCAACGGTGCTCCAGCGGCGATTTTCTTTTGCGCTTCAGGTGCCCGAACCAATAGCTACGCGCGCCAATTGGCAAGCTTTGTTGATTGCGATGCCTACATGCTGACCGGTGGCATTCATGCCATTTCCCGCATGGGCGTGCCCACTGAAGGTGGAAGCGCCATGTTCAAATTCTTCGGCATTGCCGCCGCAGTGGTCGCCATTGGTTGGGCAGCCGGATGGATCCCAGGCCTCTAAGGCCAGATCATTGAAGCGGATCCTATGCGAACGCAAAAGGGGCCAGCGCCCCTTTTTTGGTCAACAAAGAACCATGTCTACATTCGGAAGACACCAAATCTGGTCTCAGGCACTGGCGCATTCAAGGCCGCAGAGAATGCCAGGCCCAGCACCCGCCGGGTTTCGGATGGCATGATGATACCATCATCCCACAGACGCGCTGTGGCATAATAGGGATTCCCTTCAGCCTCGAATCTTTCCTCGATCGGGGCCTTGAAGGCCTTTTCGTCCTCCGCAGACCAGACCCCGCCATCAGCTTCTATATTGTCGCGCTTGACAGTCGCCAGCACATTGGCCGCCTGTTCACCGCCCATCACCGAAATTCGGCTGTTGGGCCAGCTGAACAGGAAGCGCGGACTATAGGCCCTGCCACACATGCCATAATTGCCAGCCCCGTAGGAGCCCCCCACCAGCACAGTGATTTTCGGCACTTGAGCACAAGCCACAGCTGTGACCAGCTTGGCCCCATCCTTGGCAATGCCCCCCGCTTCATAGTCTCGCCCCACCATGAAGCCAGTGATATTTTGCAGGAACAGCAACGGGATGCGCCGTTGGCAGCATAACTCGACAAAATGCGCGCCCTTCTGCGCACTTTCGGAAAAAAGAATGCCATTGTTGCCGATGATCCCCACCGGCACGCCATAAATATGAGCAAAGCCAGTCACCAAGGTGGTGCCATAGCGGGCCTTGAATTCGTCAAACCGCGACCCGTCCACCAAGCGAGCAATCACTTCGCGAATATCGTATTGCTTCTTCAAGTCCACCGGCACGATGCCATTCAGCTCTTGGGTATCAAACAGTGGCTCTATGGGCGCGCGCAGTTCAATATCGACATCCTTGCGGCGGTTGAGATTGGCAACCACCGAACGGGCAATTTCCAGCGCATGGGCATCATTCAGTGCATAGTGATCCGCCACACCGGACGTTCTGGTGTGAACATCGGCCCCGCCCAAATCCTCTGCGCTGACAACTTCCCCTGTCGCCGCCTTCACCAAGGGTGGTCCGGCCAGAAAGATTGTACCCTGCTCCTTGACGATGATGGTTTCGTCCGACATGGCCGGCACATAGGCCCCGCCTGCGGTGCAAGACCCCATCACCACGGCAATTTGCGGAATGCCCATTGATGACATGGTTGCCTGATTGTAGAAAATCCGGCCAAAATGCTCCTTGTCGGGAAAAACTTCTGTCTGTTGCGGCAGGTTGGCCCCACCTGAATCGACCAAATAGACGCAAGGCAGGCGATTTTCCTGCGCCACTTCTTGCGCCCTGAGATGCTTCTTGACGGTCATGGGATAATAGGTGCCGCCCTTGATGGTCGCATCATTGCAAATGATCATGCATTCGCGTCCCTCCACCCGGCCAATGCCCGTGATCAGGCCCGCCCCGTGTATCGCCGCATCATACATATTGTTGGCAGCGAGCGGCGACAATTCAAGGAACGGGGCACCGGGATCAAGCAATTGGGTAACCCGGTCCCGTGGAAGCAATTTGCCACGCGACAAATGCCGCTCCCGCGCCCGCTCATTGCCGCCGAGCGCTGCCTCCGCCCGTTTGGCGGCCAGATCTGACAACAGCTCTTCCATCGCCGCACGATTGGCCTGATAGTCCGCCCCGTCCGTCCGGATGTCCGATTGCAACACACCCATCTTTATCCTCCCCTATATCGGTGATGACCAACCGGCCCACCAGCTGCTGCCCACCACCATATCCGGTGTTGTGTCACACCGTATTTTTGTCGCGGCATATTACACAAGCATCAGAAAGAAATAAAGAAATTTAACGCATATTACGTCAACTGCTTGAAATGAATAGCCATCTTGCCAACCCTCTGAAATCGGTTGACTTTGTGCCGCTCATTGGCCCTGAGCGACACTTTCCAGCCATGGATCCGGCCTCACCCATTGGTTCAATTGCTTTATGAACCGCATAGGAAGTGAGGTGAGACGCTGCCCTCTTTGAGATTTCGAAGATTGTGAGGATTACGAAGATTTTGAAGATTCTGGGGCTTCCACCGCTCCGCCTGCATCGCGCCATGCACCAAAGCCACCAGCCATATGGGCAACGGGTTTCAGCCCCATGGCCTGCATTTGCTGGGCGGCAAGGGCACTGCGCCAGCCACCGGCGCAGAAGAAAATGAACTTTTTATCTTCAGCAAAAATCGGCTTATGATAGGGGCTTGTAGGGCAAACCCAGAATTCCAGCATCCCGCGCGGTGCATGAAGCGCACCGGGGATCCGCCCTTCCCTGCCAAGCTCGCGAATATCACGAAGATCAACAAAGACATGGTCGTCACGATCCAGCAAGGCCTTCGCCTCTGCCGCATCAATCACTTCAATCTCGGCTTCGGCAGCCGCAATCAATTGCTTATAGGTTACGGTGATCTCTTGCGCCACGGCGGTCTCCTTTGCTTAAATCAGTGTCCAGAGGATCAAATTCGCGGGCATATTGCAAGCAGGCAGAAAACAAAAAAGCGCGGGTTGCCCCACGCTCTTTTGATGCATAACAATGCCAGGTGTTTTCGTTAGCTAACAGCGACAACCGCTGTATCGAATGCTCCGAAGAAATACACAATGGCCAATACTGCGCCCAGCGCGAGTACAGCTTTCATTGTGACACCCCAACAAGAAACGTCGACTTCTTTGTCCATGTCGCCTCAGCTGTCACTTGACTATGTTGGTACCGCACACCCTTAGGCTGCGATTGAGTAAGCATGTGTTAATCTCTTGGAAAGGAAATAGCAATCATTAAGGCATGCTTCTGGTGCAACCCACCTATTGACTTTAAATTCCAAAGATGAATCAATAAGCTAGGGACTCACAAAAGTGTGCGTAATGTGTCAGAATAGTGACAAGCCGTACCTTTGACGTAACGGTAATTCGACACAAGAAGCCACGCAAACTCAGACTCTACGGATTTATACCAATGGAACCATTCTCCCTCATCGACCTGATCGGACTGGGTTGGTATGTCGCATTCTGGGTGGGCTTTTCCTATCTGGCCGATCACTCTCCGTTGCGCAAGAAGACACTTTCAAGCCTGATGAATGCGCATCGCCGCCGCTGGGTGCAAACCATGGCCAGACGCAAGCTGCGCATGATCGACACCGCCATCATCAGTGGCTTGCAAAATGGCACCGCCTTTTTCGCCTCCACCTCTCTGCTGGCCATCGGCGGGGGCTTTGCCTTATTGAATTCCACAGACCTTGCAATGCAGGTCACCCGCGATCTCTCCCTGCCCGTTGAGACGACCCGAACCTTGTGGGAATCCAAGGTTTTGATCCTGATCAGCATCTATGTCTATGCTTTCTTCAAATTTGGCTGGGCCTATCGTCTGTTCAACTACACCTCGATCCTGATCGGCGCGCTACCCTATCATGAGAATTTCGAGCCAGAACATGTGATGGTCGATGAGGAAGAAATGACAACGGCGATTGAACAGGTCGCGGAAATGAATGCTCTCGCCGGTCGCCATTTCAATCTTGGCCTGCGTGCTTTTTTCTTCTCCCTTGCCTTGTTCGGCTGGTTCATCCACCCCTTCTTGCTGATGGCAGCAACCAGTTTTGTCACAGCAGTGCTCATAAGGCGGCAATTTTTCTCCCGTTCAAACAAGATGGCCTATCACCTCTTGCCTTGATTGCCCATTTCTAGTAGCCAGAATCTCGTAGAGATATGCTCTGCACCTGCGGTGTCTCTTCCCCCGCCAGACCGTCCTTTGCGCCCGCCAAAGGATCGACAAGTCCCTTTTGCCTGCCCCAACGCCAGATAGGATCATCGCGCGATGCCGCCAAACACCATTCGCAGACCCACACCAATCGACCTGGCAGGCCTTCTGTTCCTCACCATCATCTGGTCGTCGGCTTTCGTCGCCATTAAGGTCGCGGTGCCGCACACGGGTCCATTCTGGCTCGCTGCGATCCGGGTCTGCATCGGGTTTTTGGTGCTGCTGCCATGGGCACTCTATCGCGGTCTGGTCTTGCCCAGGGGTGCGAAGAACTGGCTGTTTTTGCTGGTGGTCTCACTGCTCAATGTCTCGGTCCCATTCTTGCTGATTTCATGGGCCGAGTTGACCATTTCAGCAGGCATCACATCCCTGCTGCTTGGCACAGGTCCATTGCTCTCGCTGATTCTCAGTCATCTGACGACCCATGACGACAAGATCAGTCTGCCCAAGCTGATCGGGATCACCTTCGGCTTCACTGGCATCGCTCTGGTGGTTGGACGCGGAGCGCTGGCTGATCTGGGAAGCGGACACATTCTGGCGCAATTTGCCGTGCTGGGGGCGTCTCTCTGTTATGCCGTATCCGGCGCGATGATCCGCAAGATCACGACAATTCCACCCACCCGTCTTGCCACCATCATTCTGGGCATGGCCTCGGTGGAACTGGTTCTGCTGGCATCATGGGACGGTTTGCCAAACTTGGCGGCGATTGATGGGACCAGCTGGCTGAGCCTCATCTATCTTGGACTGCTGCCAACCGGCATCGCTACCATCATGCGCTATCGAATGATCAGCACGATTGGTGCCAGCTTCTTCTCACTGGGGATGAATTTGATCCCGATTTTCGGGGTATTGATGGGCGCAGTCTTGTTGTCGGAAGACGTCGCCCTGACCACATGGGCTGCCTTGGCCTTGATCGTTCTGGGGCTATTTGCCGCCAGAACCCCGCCAAAGAAGCCCAAATAGCGGTGGTTTCATCCGATCACATCGGATCGAGATATTTGGCATCAACGAAGCCGATGGTGCCATTGACCTGGACCTCACAGACCCGCTCCTTGAGCATTGCGCGACGCTGGGACAGCGAACCATAGGCCCAAGACCGGAAATTAAACTCCCCGCGGCACCAGCGCATCACCACGCCCTTGGTCCCCTTGTCGAGCGGCACCTTGACCTTGGAGCCAACTTCTGGCGCAACCCGCAAACTGGTATCCGCAATCACTTCATAGATCGTGTCATAGGGACTCTGCGCCCCCTTAGCCAACGCAAAGCCGCTCACGCCAAGGGTCAGGCACAAGGCGCCAGCTGCGACAATCAATGAATGTTTCAAGGGCATTGCTTTCTCCTCTGAATGGATTTTCGCTCAGACAATCCCCATCATATGGCAAAAGCATGTCGCACAAACCGACAAATGCAGCCAAACACAAAAAGGGGCCTGCAAAGGCCCCTTTTCCCATCCCACAAGGCCAACCTGTCAGGCCGTGATATTGAACAATTCGCGCCCGATCAGCATCCGGCGAATCTCGGACGTGCCCGCGCCGATTTCATAGAGTTTGGCATCCCTCAGCAGACGACCAGTCGGATATTCATTGATATAACCATTGCCCCCCAGAATCTGGATAGCATCCAGCGCCATTTGGGTGGCTTTTTCCGCAGCAATCAAGATTGCTCCGGCCGCGTCCTGCCGGGTGGTCTCGCCGCGATCACAGGCCTGCGCCACCTGATAGACATAGGCACGACAGGCATTCATATTGACATACATGTCGGCAATCTTGCCTTGCATCAGCTGGAACGTGCCAATCGGTTTGCCAAACTGCTCGCGTTCGTGAATGTAGGGCAGCACCACATCCATACAGGCCTGCATGATACCAAGAGGCCCGCCGGACAGAACCGTGCGCTCATAATCAAGCCCGGACATCAGCACATGCACGCCCTTATTGATGGTGCCAACGACATTTTCCTCAGGCACTTCGCAATCCTCAAACACCAACTCGCCGGTGGTCGAACCGCGCATGCCAAGCTTGTCGAGCTTTTGTGCCACTGAGAAGCCCTTGAAGTCCTTCTCGATCAGGAAGGTCGTGATGCCCTTTGGCCCCGCATTCGGGTCTGTCTTGGCGTAAACCAGCAATATATCCGCATCCGGCGCATTGGTGATCCACATTTTCGAGCCATTGAGAATATAGCGATCACCCTTTTTCTCGGCCCGCAATTTCATCGACACCACATCAGATCCGGCCCCCGGCTCCGACATGGCAAGGGAGCCCACATGCTCGCCGCTGATCAGTTTGGGGAGATATTTCTCCTTCTGCGCCTGATTGCCATTCCGGTTGATTTGATTGACGCATAAATTGGAATGGGCCCCATAGGACAACGCAACCGACGCCGAAGCCCGTGACAGTTCCTCCACCGCCACCACATGCTCCAGATAGCCCATATCCGAGCCACCAAATTCCTCCGGCACGGTGATGCCCAGCAGCCCCATGTCGCCCATCTTGGTCCACAGCTCCCGCGGGAAGGCATCTTCCCGGTCGATCTGGGCGGCGATCGGCGCCAACTCTGCCGAAGCAAAGCTGTTGACCGCATCGCGCAGCATGTCGGCAGTTTCGCCGAGATTGAAATTGAACATTGGCCCTTGAGTTGACAGGCTCATACTTTCCTCCCTTTGCTGCCACCCCTCCTCACAGGGCCCCCAAACGGGGGTCTGGCAGGCTTTCTTGCTTTTGTGTTGATTATGTTTGGTGATTCATTCCGGTTTGCAGCCGCCCCTTACGGCTCGAGCCCTTCGGCCCGCACCATGGTAAAGAGGCCCGTTGCAACATGGGTTTCCCGGGCATCGGAATAGCTGAAGACATCCCCCTGACAGATCGTCAGCATCCGCCCGGGCTTGATCACACGCCCACGTGCGACAAGCCGATCTCCCTTGGCAGGGTTCAGCAAATTGATCTTGAATTCACTGGAAAGAACCCCGTCGCCAGCGGCAAACAGGGTAAAGGCCGCATAGCCAGCGGCGGAGTCAGCCAACGTCGTTGAAACCCCGGCATGGAAATAACCATGCTGCTGTTGCAGGCCGTCGCGAGACTGAAGGGCAATATCGACCGCACCCGGCGCGATATGGGTAACTTCGGCTCCCATCTGAATGAGAAAGCTTTGCTTGGCAAAAGAGCGCTCGACGCGCTCCCTGAAATTGTCCGCCCGGATTACAAAATCCGCCATTGTCAGCACCCTCCCGCAAAGATGCCCGAGCATCTTGCATAAGACAGAAGGCGCTTGACGAGCAGCGTTAGGACGTGCTGCCCAATTCTTCGAGCCTTGAGCGACAGGAATCCTCCACCGCATCAAGCTCTGCCAGTGTCTCCTTGATATCCGACAGTTTCTGCTGCATATCCCGGCGACGCGCCTCGATTTTCTCAATCAGCAGGTTCAACTGACCCGCCTCCCCCGGAGGTTGGCGATACATATCGATCACTTCGCTGATTTCACCCAGAGACAAGCCCAATCGCTTGCCCCGAAGGATCAGTTTCAAGCGTGTTCGGTCGCTTGGGCGATAGAGCCGTTGACGTCCGCGACGCACCGGCTTGATCAATCCTTCATCCTCATAGAAACGCAAGGTTCTGGTTGTCAGCCCAAACTCGTTCGTCAGTTCAGTGATCGTCAGATAGTCAGCCATTGAGCCTCCATGCTCCACTATTGAGGCGATTAACGTAAAAGTCAATAGGCTTAAAATTACATCGACATTGCATAAGTTTAAGCCTATTTAACTTCCAATTCAAATTGCATTCCCTGTCGCTGCGATGTCGTTGGGCCACAGACCTTCGGTCGCCAGTTCAACAACATTGTCAAAGGGATCCCGGAAATAGATGCTTTCCCCGCCAGCGGGCCAGATGACCCGGCTTTCTATAGAAATTTGCTGATCTTCAAGATAGGCAATCCAAGTCGCAAGCGTACTTTTGTCGATACGGAAAGCGAAATGACCGACACCGTCCATGGAATGGCCGGGAACCACCTGACCTGATATGGTCGTGTCAGCTTTACAGACGCCCCTCAGAAAGACCAGCAGGGTTTGCGACGGGCCAGCATCATAGGCATTGATCCTGTCGCCATCAAGCATCCGTCTCAAACCCAGAACTCCATTATAGAAGGCGTGAGACTGCCCAAGGTCATCCACATAGACCGGCGTTTCCAAAATGCCCCTGATTGGCGGTGGCATTGCCATTCCCTTCCTGTCGGATCAATCACATTGCCGCAACGGCATCGTGACAATCAAGATACCCTAACCCTGAGAGATAGCGCGTGGTTTAAGGGACTGTCCAGAGCAATATGCGCTTTAACAAACGCTCCTTGGGCCCAATCATCCAAAAAGATGGGAAATGTGCAGATAACCTGCGCTCAAGCCACCCTTTCAGAGCAGTCCGAACCACCAACCGGCAAGACCTAGAAAGGCGAAAAATCCAACCACATCGGTGACCGTGGTGATGAAGACTGACGACGCAATGGCAGGATCGACCCCGACCTTCTGCAAACCAAGCGGTATAAGGATACCAGAAAGACCCGCACAGAAAAGATTGACCACCAGAGCGACGGCAATCACTATCCCCAACTGATAGTTTGAGAACCAGAAAGCGGCAACGGTGCCAAGGATCAACGCAAAGGCAAAGCCATTGAGCACCGCCACCAACACCTCACGCGAGACAACGCGCAAAACGTTGAAACTGTCCAGTTCCTGAGTTGCCAAGGCGCGCACTGCGACAGTCATGGTCTGTGTGGCTGCATTCCCACCCATCGAGGCGACAATCGGCATCAACACCGCAAGCGCCACCATCTTTTGAATGGTCGCGTCAAACAGGGCAATCACCCAGGATGCCAAAATGGCGGTGACCAAATTGACCGACAACCAGGTGAAGCGCGACTTGACCGTCTCAAGCACCGTATCGGTGATTTCCTCGTCACCAACACCACCCAATCGTTTAATGTCTTCTTCGGCTTCTTCATGGATGACGTCAACGATATCATCAATGGTGATGACGCCGACAAGACGCTCTCCCTCGTCCAGCACAGCGGCGGACAGCAAGTCGTAGCGCTCGAACAGACGCGACACTTCTTCCTGATCCTGCGTCGCCATCACATAATGGCGCTCTTCATGCTGAATTTCGGAAATCTTGGTCGGTCGTCTGGATCGCAGCAAGGTATCGAGCGACACGGTGCCAAGCAAACGGTGCCCGGGATCAATCACAAAGATCTGGTTGAACTCGTCCGGTAGGTTGGGCGTCTCTCGCATATAGTCGATGGTTTGACCAATGGTCCAGAAAGGCGCGACGGCGATAAAATCCGTCTGCATCCGTCGCCCGGCTGAATCTTCGGGATAGTCAAGGGAGCGAGACAGCTGGATCCGGTCCATTGCCGGCAAAGCGGCCAAAATCTCCGCCCGGTCCCCTTCCTCCATATCCTCGAGGATGACAACCGCATCATCTGAATCGAGTTCGCTGATCCCTTCAGCGATAAAGTCATTGGCGAGGCCTTCGACAACCTTTTGACGCAGGGAATCATCAAGCTCCACCAGCGCGGTGAAGTCAAAATCACTCCCCAGCAGTTCAAGGAATTCAGTACGATTCTTCGGGCTCAGCGCCTCGATGATATCGCCCATATCAGCTTCGTGCAGATCCTGCGTCAGGCTCAGCAGCAGGTCGCTATCCTGCGCTTCAATCGCCTCATCGATCTGATGGAAAAATTCCGCTGAAATGATCCCGCGCTCGTCACGCACTTCGGACCATGCAGGGTTGGTAGTTGGTTCAAGAAGACTCACTTGCACCTCAATTCCTCCCTGCTGCTGCTGTTAATCTCTCCCCCTTGTGCCGCAATTCGCCCTACAACATCAAGTCCGATTTCATCTCATTTAGCAATTTTACGCATGGATTGACGTTGTACCCTGTCAAAGCACGAGAAATTGAACCAACCATTGTCGCGAGATGATTCCAATACTCAGTCAAGCCCGCGCAGCAACCGGCTCAAGCGGCGATCACGGGCTGCGTCGGACAACCAGAGGCCGAGCAGGCGCTCGCGAATGGCCGAATGCTGCAAGGCGCAGGTCTGGCGACCATTGAAGTAAAAGTTCACCTGATTGCGCCCCTTGGGTATCGCCACAAACCGATCGGATGACCGAACGTTGCGAAAACAGCTTTCAAGCTTGTTACCAATCACCTGATGGTCAGATTGGTCTCCTTCCATCCGCTCAAGCTCGGACAGGGACGCTTTGATCAACCGGTCCCGACTGAAGCTGCGGGCATAGGTTAGTTCCAGCGCAAAGGGACGCGACCACCGAAAGGCCCCGCCCGCCTTGGTGAAGAGCGCTGCGTCATACATCCGAATACCGAGAAAGCGCACGTTCACTTCCCCGATTTTCTCCGGCGCTTGCAGTTGGCGTTTTATGTCTTCAGGCACAGTATTGGCAGCAGCAGGCAGGGCGAAAACCAACCCCAGAAGAACAGCAATCTTTTTGAACATCAGATTTCCCGCGATGAAGTGAGTAAGAACAGGATTTTATACGCAGTCCCACTCCTTGCGGATCAAGTGTCACTCACTCACCGCTCACCGCCGGTCTGACAAAGCCGACGAACCGGTCAGCTGCCATGGATGGTTTCTGCCAGCGCCAACAAGCTCAGATCAGACCCGGATAGCGCCGTCAGCATCAAACCAACCGGCATGCCCTTTTGGCTGATGGGAAGCGAAATGCTGCAGCAATCCATGACATTGGCAATCGAAGGATTGCGCAAAACCTGCAGATTGAGGCGGGAATAATCCTCGTCCTTTTCCAGCTCGGCAAAACTTGGCGGCAGGATCGGCACCGTTGGCATCAAGAGAATTCGGTTGCCAAGCTCTTCCGCAAAGCAAGCAATCAGCCGCTCGCGTTCGTTCAGGGTCTTGCGATAGGAAACCGCATCCACCTCGTCCGCCCGCCCCATCCGGGTTGGCCCGGCGACCCGTGGATCCATCATGTCGCGTTTTGTCTGGTAGACCTCATCATAATCGGAGCGGGACTCGATGGAAGAGAACTGCCAGATCGGCAGGGACTTGAGCGCCTCAAGGCTCTCCAGCGCCAGCTCAGACACCTTGTAGCCGCGTGCGCGCAGATCTTCGAGGCAAGCAGCAAAGGCCGCAGCGACTTCTGGTGCCAGATCATCCATGCCATAGTTGGTAGGCACGACAAAATCCGCAAGCAGCGCCCTTTCCGGTTCCTGCAACTGGTCCTGATCGGCAATCACCCGATAGGCACCGGCACAAGCCGCAACACTGCGCCCCATTGGCCCGATGCTATCAAGGCTTCGCGACAAGGGTTTGCAGCCTGCCCGGGACACGGTCTTCTGGCTCGGCTTGAACCCGACAATGCCGTTGAAGGCCGCCGGAATACGCAAGGAACCACCGGTATCAGTGCCAATCGCGATATCAGCAAGCCCACGCGCCACACTGACCGCGCCGCCAGAGGTTGACCCACCGGGAATGGCCCCGTCAATCAAGGCATTCATCGGCGTGCCATAATGCGGATTAAGCCCCAGCCCGGAATAGGCAAGTTCCGTCATATTGGTATGGCCAAGCAGGACCGCACCGGCCTGTCGCAATCGTGCCACAACATCGGCATCAGCCTCAGCCTCAGGATCATTGGCCATGAAACGCGTACCTGCCTTGGTGACCTGCCCCTTCACATCAAGCAAATCCTTGATCGTCACCAAAGCCCCCGCCAAGGAAGAAGCATCATCATCAAAGTCCGCTACTGAAGCGGCTTGCTCCCGTGCTTCATCAAAGAAACACTGGGTGAAAATATGGCGCACGTCCTTGGTGTCTGCCGCAACACGCGCGATTGTCTCATCAAGGCGGCTCGATGCCGATGAGGCCGACCATTCAAACGGATTTGACATATTTCACTCCTTCGCACAGTCGCACACGGACAGACGCTCAAACGAAGCGCCGGGACATGCCCGGCGCTGATAATTCGTAGATTTGGTTAGCTGATCACTGGCAGGCTGTTTGCCTTATAAGAAAAGCCAATGGTTCGGCCAAGCACCGGATCGACCATTTCCATTTTATAGTCAGAGGCCGGGCGCACCCCGCCAATGGCGCCAAGGGTGCCACAGAGCATCGCCATATTGTCGGCAAAGTGCGCGCCTTTCATCAACTCCGCCAGCGGACGGATGCTCGCCAAAGTGCCATCCTGATAAGGCACCCAAGCGCCCTCTTCCCTGATCGAGCATTTAAGCTCAATCTGGTCGAGATGATCGGCCACCTCATCAAAGACCCAGACCTCACAGGCCACCGGCTTGGCGCAAATCTGCTTTGACGCTGCCACCGAATGGGCCTCAAGTCCCCGGTCCGTATGGTCAGAGCCAAGACCGAGATAAAGCGTGCCAGCCACTTGCAGGATCAGCGGTTCCACTTCGCCAGAGCTTTCCTCGCCCAGCACCTGAATGACATCATCCTGCATCAACAAGGCATTCGACACTCGATAATAGAGCGGCACCTCGGTCGGAGGCGCAACACCGATGGCCGCCAATTCGTCGATATGATGCTGAACCGCATCAATATTGCGTCCAGTCCATCCAGCCACAATCAGCTGGTCAACGGCGACATCAATCGCCGTCCCATTGCATTCAAATTGCATTGCCATTTCCTTTGTTTTGAGCCTATTGCAGCAGCCGTGGCAGGATCAACGCCAGATCCGGGTAGGCTATCAACACGCCCACCATGACCAGCATGATCAGGGCATAGGGAGCCGCCCCCAACATCACTTCGCTCATGTTGCCGCTTTTCCGTGCCCCCTGAACCACATAGAGATTGAGGCCAACGGGCGGTGTGATGAGCGCCATTTCGATCAGAACGATCATCAGGATACCGAACCAGACCGGGTCATAGCCAAGCCCCGTGACAATCGGCACGACAATCGGGATTGTCACCACCATCAAAGACAGGGTCTCGATGAAAAATCCGAGCACGATATAGACCAGCACCACAACCAGAATGGTCAACAAGGGCCCCACCCCGAGATTGTCGAGAATGTTGCGCATTTCCTGACTGAGACCGGCCGCAGACAGGGTGAAGTTGAGGAATGAGGCGCCAATGATCACCAGCATGATCATCGAGGTCACCTTGACCGTGCCAATCATGCTGTCCGCCAGCATCCGCCAAGACACACCCCCGAACATCATGGCAATCACCAGGGCGCCACCGACCCCGACAGAAGCCGCTTCGGTCGGCGTGGCCCAACCCTTGTAGATCGCGCCAATGATGGCCGAGAATAACAGCACAATGGGCATCAATTCTGCCAAACCACCAATCATCACCTTCAGCGGGAAGGTGCGCCTTTTCCCACCCAACTGCGGCCAGATGGTGCAAAGCCCCGCCGTCGCAGCCATGAAACCGACCGCCAGAATGACACCGGGCAACAAACCGGCAAGAAACAATTGCGGGATCGAGGTTTGGGTCAGAAACCCATAAACGATCAGATTGATCGATGGCGGGATCATGATCCCCAATGTCCCCCCCGCCGCAATCGCGCCGGAAAAGAGTTTCGGATCATAACCCAGCCGGTCCGCTTGCGGCATGGCAACGGTTGCAACCGTCGCAGCCGTCGCCACCGACGAGCCAGAGGTTGCCGAGAACATCGTGGCGGTGGCCACATTGGCATGGATGAGCCCGCCGGGCATCCACGACACCCATTTGTCGAGCGCTGAATAGGTGCGTTCGGCGATGCCACTGCGCACCAGCACTTCCCCCAACAGAACGAAAAAGGGAATGGCAATCAGGGTGGCACTGTTGGATGTCGACCAGACCATATTGCCCAGACCACGCAACAGCGGGAAGAAACTGAAAAACTGATCGATCCCGAAACCGAGCAAAAACAGCACGATGCCAACAGGAATGGAGAGCGAAAGCAGCCCCAGAAGGCCAATGGAGATAAACGGGATCACAGCCATTCCTCCTGCGCGCTGGCAATGCCGATGGTTTGGTCAACCTTGGCAAAGCGCCCTTTGATCACCAATATCGACGCAGCCATAAACACCAGCCAACTCGATATTGCAAACCAGATCCAGCCCGCAAACCAGGGGATCTGAACCCACGATAGAGGAGTTTCAAGCGGCGTATTGGCCGTGGAGGCATTCTTCAGGGAAGTCGCCACCACCGGCCAGCATTGTTTGGCAATCACCGCCACCGTCACCGCAAGGGTAAGCAGTGCCAGCAAATCGAAAAAGATGCGGATTTTCCGCGGAGCAGCACTCCGCAGAAAATCGATGCGTACATGAGAGAGCTCGGTCAGAGCAAAACTCATTCCCCAAGCCGTTGCAATCGCCATGACATAGCCGGAAATCTCGTCTGTCCCACCAAGGGAGGTGCCAAGCTGGCGCATGGTGATATCCACCAGCACCAGTCCGGCACACGCCAACAGCATCAAGCCGGTGGCCATAGCAATCCGTCTATTCCATTGCCGTATGGCGAGTAGGATGCGTTCTGCCTTGTCCTCAAGCATCACTCAAATCCTACTTGGCTGGGATGGAAACGCCGACAACCTTACCCACGCTGTCATTCCAGCGCTTGGCCCAGTCACCACCTGCACGTTCGGCCCATTCTGGCAGAACCTTGCTTTCAAGGATTTCGCGTGCCTTGGCAATATCAGCCTCGGAAGCCTCAACCAGAACCATCGAGCGTTTGTCACCGGATTTGCAGTCACCATTTCCGGTCAGGCAGGCAATGTCATTGACCAATGCGCCTTGCGCGTCTTCCCATGCCGGGGCTTCGAAATTGGCCGAAATCTGATCCATGATCAGCTTCTGGGTGTCGGCATCAAGCGACTTCCATTTGTCCATATTCATCGCGGTCACCACCGGATCCCAGCCGCCAAGCGGAATGGTCAGCAGATGGGTGGAGACTTCCCACCAGCCAGCGCTATAGCCCGAACCAGCGCCGGTCACAGCACAGTCCACAACGCCTTTCTGCAAGGCACCCGGCACTTCGGAGAAAGCCACATTGACGCCTTCGGCCCCAAGAGCTTCAAGGAATTTAGCGGTCATACGGCCAGAGGCGCGCACTTTCAGCCCTGCTAGATCGTCAAGTTTGGACACTTCCTTGTTGCAGAAGACAACCTGCGGTGGATAGGGCGCAATCGCCAGAAGTTTGGAATTGAAGCGGTTGGTGAAAATTTCCTCAACCATCGGACGGGCGGCGTCGACTGCTGCCTTGGCCTTGTCAGCATCCATGGCCACCAGAGGCACATCAAGACCTTCCAATTCAGGAGCGTCCGAGACAGCATAGTCACCAACGGTCATTGCCACG